>CAZSKE010000060.1:0-9237 GCA_964607325.1 uncultured bacterium
GGCTGGGAGTGGGTCATTCAAAAGGGCATCGAAGATGCCCGTCTCAGGCCCGTATGCTTAGCCTTATCCCTTGCATCCCATGAATCCCAGTTAATAAGAGCGGAGCATCCCAGTTAAAAAGGCATCTGTGCCCATGGCGAATATCGGCGGACGTTAGCGGTTGGCTGGTGGTTAAGGCCTTTCGTTGGGTTTTTGGGTACCCAACAAGTCAATTTATTGACGTTTCTTTGATCCTGGTTGGCCGTTAAAACACCTTGAAATCAAGTGTTTTTAAAGGCCTGTTATGGCATAATTAATGCTCTAAAGGCTATGGTGAAGGAACAAACCACAGTCCAGGTAGGGTGGATTGCCATGAAAAAGCTCAATAAAAAGGCTAGGACAACCTACCGAAGGATCATGTCGAAACTCCTGCGCCAAGAGACGGGTTCCGCCCTCGTTTTATCCTTCGTGCTGGCCATCATCGGGACCATCCTCATGACGACCGGCGCGCGCATGATCATCCAATCCTACAAGGAAACCCGCCGGATGGCGCACTACGTCGCCGAGGCCGACAACGCGGCCCGCGCCGGATTGGTGGAGGCCCTGGGGTGGTTCCGCCGCCAGGCCAACGGCGTCAACAACGAGAGCGGTTTGTACGTCTGGCATGACGAGGCTTTCTATCCCCGGAACGACGTCATCGTGGGCGTGAGCAACGTGTCGGAGACCTTGGACGAGACCATCGGGCTGGTTCGCGAGTACCAGATCGGAAAGATGGCCGGGGGCGGAGAACTGTTCATCCGCTACGAGGTGCCGCGGCAGAACTACCCCACGACGGACGCCTGGGGAACCCCGCTCCCCACGCCGGACCCCTTGGTCGCGACTCCCGTCGGCTGGAATCCGCGCGCCGCGCACGACAACACGGGAGAAAGGTCCTTCCAACAGTCGGCGCCCACCTTGACCCTGACGCCGACCCACACCCTTCCCCCGACCGCGACCCCGGTTCCCCCGACGCCCACCTTCACTCCCGTGCCGACCAATCGTTTCGAGGCGGAGGCTTTTTGTTCCTTGTACGATGCCGCCAACGTCAAGTTGGTAACGGACGGCACCGCAGTTTACATCAACAAGGATGGTTGGCCTTATTACTACATACAGTGGCATCTTTACAACACTGGCGTCGCCGGGCCGGTGGACTTGACTTTCACCTATTGGGGCGACAATGTTAACAACGCGACCGTGAGCATCGCTGTTTATAACAACGCCAGCACACCCGCGCTACAGAGCGGCGTCAGTATCCCTTTCGATACGACTCCCGCTTCCGCCGGGAGTCCTAAAATAAAGAAGGTGACACTCAACCTTTTAGCTGGTTGGAACAACATCCGGTTTTACAGGCAGAGTCGTATAGTTTACCTCGATTATTTCACGGCGCTTGCCGACCGTTTGGTGATTTGGCCCTCGAGTTGCTCCTATAGCGGTGTCCCGCCAATTCCCACCTCCACCTTCACCGTGACTCCTACGATGACGAACACGCCCTATGAAACCGACACGCCCGTTCCGACAGCGACGATGACACATACGCCTACCGTCGGGTATTCCGGAAAATCCGCCGGGATGGGAAGCGTCTGGTCCGTTACCAGCATAGGTTACGCCTTCCAGCGCATGCCGGTTGCTCCGGCCGTGCCCACCATCTCCTTCTCCGATCCCAGCATCAAGATCCTGGCCAAATCAGTGGCCTCGAGCGAGTTCTGGCGCATGCCCATCAACCTGCCCGCCAACCGCCCCGCGGCCATCTACACGAACAACATGGCCAACGTGCGACTCTTGAACAAGTCCCGGATCGACGGCGGTGAAAAATACGGGGTGGCCGCCCTCACGGGCACCAACTATACGACCAGCGGCAGTAACATCACGGTGGAAGGGGCCCTCGGTCAGAAGGTCACCGACTCCACCATGGATCTTTCCATCCAGGGGGTTTTCGGCCTCAGCCTGTCCGACCTCCGCCTTCTCGCGGACTACGTGGGAGCCGGGGTGACTCAGATGTACTCCACCGCCCAGGCCGCCCCCTACAACCTGACCGACGACAAGTTCTACTTCATCGACAGCGGGGGACCGGGACACCCGGTTACTTTCGACGACACCTACCGTTTCAACAACGGGTCGGGCCTGATGATCGTCAACGGCGACTTGGTGGTCCTGAACAACTATTTCCCTCCGTCCAACAACGACTTCATGGGTCTCGTGTACGTGACGGGCTCCGTGATCCTGGACGATTTCGTCTCGATCGACGGCACCTTGGTGGCCTTGGGGGGCGTGACTCTCTCCAATTCGGGCACCCCGGCAGATTTCACGACCGTCACCCGAAGTGAATCGGCCCTCTCGAAAATCAGGCAGGGCGTGGTTTCGTACCGCGAAAACCAATCGGCGGTTCGCACAATGTCGGGCCTGCCGCCCGACCGGAGGTGACGCGATGAACGCCCGCATTTCACGACGCCGCAGGCTCGACCAACGGGGCATGACGCTGGTCGAGGTCGTCATCGCCACGGTCATTCTGGCGACCATGGCGACGTCCCTCATCACCGTCCGAAGTTTCATGGCCAAGCAGACCGTGCGGGTGCAGGAAAGGGTCGTCACCAGCATGAAAGCCCTGCAAATGATGGAGGAACTGCGCGCCCTCGTCGCGGCCAACGAAACAAAGGGCATCGGGGTTTTGGACGACTACCATTCGGGCTCCCTGGGGAACATCGCCAATTTCTCCCCCGTCCTGACCTCGGTCCAGACGGTCACGAACCCCGCCGATCCCTTGAGCGGCAACACTTCCCAGCCCTCGGGATGGAAATTCCTGAGGCATATCGAGGTTTTGACCGTGCCGGGCCAAGCCGACCCGAACATGCGGCAGGTGACGGTCCGCGTTTACCTGAGGAGCGAAATGGGGAACCTGGCCGCCGCCGTCCCGATCGCGCAGGCCTCGGCGATCCTCCGCACCATCACCACGCCTTTGGTGCCTTCCCAGGGCTACGACGTGTACGTGATTCAACCCTACAACATCCCCGGTTGGTGGGTGAACGTGGGGTTGTTGGACCAGGTCGTCGACGAGATGACGAGCGACATCACCAAGCGCAACCCCGGTTTCGAGCCGCGCATCCACAAGATCACCCGATTGGCCTACGGGCGCGACCGGGAATACGCGCCGTTCGTGAACGACAATTGGACGGCCAACAGCACCGCCTCGCCCTACGTCTATTTTTATCCGGGCAGGATTCTCGTGGACTCCGACCAGGAATACCGCTTCTTTTGGGCGAGTCTTTTTGAGAAGGGCGGGGCCCAGATCAACCGGACGAATTCCTGGGACGATCCTTCCGCCGCCCCGGCGACCTACCTGGTGAACGACGTGACCGCCGGGCCTAAAAACTACGCCCTTGCGGACCAATTCAACCACGCGGTCCGGTACCCCGAGGAGGTGCGGCGGTACAACATGGCCCTGGCCGCCGCCCAGGCCGAGACGAGCGACCCTAAGAAATGGCCCGAAATATCCCTGCGGATGCTTCTGGAGAAAATGAACACCACCCCCGACGAGTTCCGGAATGTTTTGCTCATCAACCTGGGCGGTGAGATGTTGCCGATCCCGCCCATGAGGAATTTCTCCGACGCCGCCAAGTGGCCGGACGGCCAAATCGCCCAAATCGCCTTCGGGGCGAACACCTTTCCTTTGGACGCGCCCAACCCCCCTGTCACGATGGTGGCCAGCGGGCCGGCCACGTACATCTATGAAGACACGATGTCGCTCCTGAATTATCGCGTGGTGACGCATCCGGAGCAACTGGCTTACAATTCGAGCTCGACCGCTGTGACCTTGCGCGTCTACCCTTACATGATGAGACCTGGTTCATTCCCCGCGGATATGGCCCTCCCCGTCATTACGTTGTTCTTCCCGAACGACAACATCTCCTTCGGGGCGAGCGACATCCAGAAAATCAACGGCAATCCCGCGATTGGATACAGTAAGGTGACCGCGGCCGCGGGCGTGGATTACGAGGTGTCCAGTTTGGGCGATGGAACGGTTCTACGCCTGTACAACACCGAAATGAGAAACGGGCAATTTGTTTCCGGCACAAACGTCAGTGGACTGGCGACCGGCGCCATGATCGACGCGCTCGAGTACGTTCCTTGCCCGTTGGGGGGGGCGAGTTCCCCCTACACGCAGTTTACGGGGAATGAGCTTTCGGACGTCATCGCCAGCACCAGCACCGGATCGGGGGCGCGCAACACTGCCCGCTGGATCATCCGGGTGTCGGGCCTGTCGGCCTTGGCCTCCCAAAACCCCCACGTGATCGAAACGCGGTTAGGCGGCGTGGAACACTGGGCCCCGGGGAGCGCCCAGGTGACCCTGGGGGGTCTCGCGACCTTCGCCGAGGGGGAGACGACGGATCTTCAAAACCTTTCGAGGACCTACGTATGGACCGGGGGCAACGCGCCCCCCGTGACCGAGCAGTTCCAGGTGATGGGCGACGCGCGGCATTGCCCCTACGCCGACGTCAAGGCGTCGGCCCGGTACAACTGGTTTTTCCGAAACCCGGGCGCGACCGGCACGAACGCCTTTCGGGGTTTCGCCAAAGCCGAAACCTACGGCGCCGGTGGATGGAAGGGTCTGGATGGTTGGGGCATGGAGTTCGATTATCCCGGCGTCAGCGATTTCTATCGGCAAGGCTTCCTAAAATCCGCGGCCATATGGTCCACGCTCAACGGTTATTCGCAGTGGAACTGCGGACTGGGCGGGGAAATCGGCGCGGAGCCCCAGGATCCCACGGCCAACGGCATCCGGGTGAACACTCTGCCATGGACCAGCAACGGGGCCAACTCCAACAACATCGTCGTCAACGAAATCGCGAGGGATGGCGCATATAGCACCAATAACGGGCTGTCCAGTACGAATGGCGCGTGGAAACCGGGAGGGCGTCGGGTCATCACACGAACCGACAACAGCTGGAGCGCCAGGTATTGGCTCGGCGAGCTTTTCCCGGATTCGTCCTACGAAACCCATTGGAAAAAGGGGTCCGCGGGCGTGGTGGGCAACGGGGGAGGCAACCTGCCCACGGGAGTCGGCAACTTCTATCGGGCCGCCTTTATGCAAAATAGTGTCCTAGGTAGGAACCTCTGCACTACCTTGGGGTCCCCCGGGCCGGTGCAATTCATGAATGGGACGACGGAGGCCAACGCGCCCAGCGCGAAATGGTACCGTCCCGAGAACGACACGGACGCGTCCCGCACCACACTGGGGACTCAATTGGCCTTGATGTTCAGCTTCCCGATGCCTGTCTCGTTCCCCAGCGCGGCGACCAGGCCTTTCCGACTCGACGATAGCGATACGGCGTACAGAAACAACACTTTTATGGAGAGCGAGGAAATCGCCTCCCGCGTGTGGGTGGACATCCCAAGCGTGGGGGGCGTCAAGCGCCGCTTCTACGATCCCGGAGGACTCTCGGCGAGCACGTACACCAACGCGGGCATCATCCGGGTTCGAAAGGTGGCCGGTTCCGTCACCAATTGTTTTTACGTCGCCAGCAACGGCATCGCCGCTTCCGGCAAGACCGGCCCTTCGCAAATCGCGAAGATCGTGCTTATCACCATGATGCGCACCTTCTTCGACGGGGGGCTTGTGGACGTCGCGGGCACGGCATCGCACATCACCCAGCTTCCCTTGGCTGACGTGACCAAGCCGGAACAAGGCGAGGCCGTCAACCCGGCCAATGGGCCGGCCACCCTGCAATTCGTCACGGCTTACCGACGGTGGGGAGGGCAGATCTACACGGAGGAATACTCGAACACTTACGCCGAGCCGTCCAGCATCCAGATCGAGTACGGCCTCAAGTATTCGGACAACATCGGGGGACCGTGGTATTGGTTCCAGGACGGCGTTCAGTGTTATGAAGGCGAAAAACCGACGGGGAGCCATATCTTCTACACCGGCTCGGCTCCCGTGACGTTCACGACCACCTTGAACCTGGATTCGCCCGTTTCCTTCCCCGATGGCAAGGTTTACCTGCGTTTGGAGGGGTACCGCGCCGGCTTCAACCTGCATTATTGCTACGACATGACCAACATCCGGGTTCAACGATGAAGGCGCGCCCGATCCGAAAACGGGGGGGCCGTCGGGGGCTGGACGGCCGGGGCATGACCTTGGTCGAGGTCCTGCTCACGTTGAGCATTTTCCTGATCATCACGCCCGCCATCATGTCGTTGTTCACCTCCGTCACCAAGGCCTTCGCCCATGACGAGGCTCTCAATAGCCTGAAGAAGACCAACCAGGAATTGGCGTCCTATCTCTACTTGAAGCTCGGAACCTCCAAGCGGATTTTTCACAACGACGCCGAGGGCGTGTCGGTTCTCGCGCGTTTGGACATGACCCAGGGGTCGCTTCCGTTCCCCGTGCCGGCCATGATTCCGGCCGCGGACCGGAGGCTTCCGTTCATCCGCGAAGCGGGGACCTTCGACCGGGCCATCACCGGCCCTCTTCCCGAGAACTCCTTCTCCGTCACGGCGTTCGGGAACATGCTGCTGTTCCTGTCCCAGGACAGCAAGATCACCTGCCGGGGCGTGACCAACGCCGTGGATATCGGCGTCACGCTCTCGGTGGACATGTATAAACTGCATTGTTTCTACCTTACCCCCGACAATCCCAAGGCCCCGACGGGTTACCCTTCGTACCGCCTCATCGAGTGGGTGAGCGCCCCCATGGCGGACGGGAAGTCGTTGAAGGACGTCTTCAGCAACGATGTGACGTTGGGCGGTAACCTCATCGCCCAGCTCAAGGCGCCGACACCCCGGCCGACGCCCCAGGCGCCTATCACGTACGCCGTGGACTACACCGCGCCGGTTTCGGAGATGTTCGGCACCCTGGAACAGTTGGCCTCGTCGGTGACCGTCGCGAGTCCCGCCTACGAGAACGTCATCCACCGGGATTACCCGATCACGGTCTACAACGCGGGCGTGACGTTCCTGCAAAAAGACGAGAACGTCCAATACCGTTCCTGGACTTACATGGACCAGATGGGCATGGGCCGGGTCTTCCGTTGCGCGGTGGCGCCCAACAACTCCGATTGGCGTGTTCCCGCCTTCGCTCAGGCCAACGGGGCGTTTCCGGGAGGGTTCGAGGTGGGCATCATCGGTCCTCCCGCCGCGCGCCAAGTCCTTGTGCGGATCACGAACGTGGCCCAGGGCGCGGGCGGGGACGTCATCGGCCGCAACACCCAAACCATCTTCTGCCGCGACGTCTGGTAACCCCAAGGGGTCAGGCCTCACGATTCACTTTTTCGGGGATTTGAATTCATGACCGACGCGTCCTCCATATTTCACCGCATGCGCGAGGTTCTGCGTAACACGTACTTCTTCCAGGCACTCAAGATGCACGAGTTAGACGAGTTGATCGGCGGGCTCCGCATGATCCGCGTTCAGAAAGGCTATGAGATCATCCGACAGGGCGATCCTGGGGACGCTTTTTACCTCATCGCCACGGGCAAGGTTTCGGTTCACGTCAAGAAGGGGTTCCACTCCAGCAAGGTCGCGGAACTCCTGCCGGACGATTTCTTCGGGGAGATGGCGCTCATCTCCAACGATCCGCGGAGCGCCACCGTCGTGGCGGAGGACGTGACCGAGCTTTTCATCCTCCAGCGCGCCGATTTCGACCGGATCCTCATGAAAAACCCCACCATCGCCCAGGAAATCCGCCGGGCCTTCTACGAACGCCAGAACAAGAACCGCTGACCCCACCCCAAGGGGTCAGGCCTCACTATTCACTTTTGCGCGAATCCAATTCATGCGGACGAAGTTCAAATGCCAAAACGGCGCTGAGGACGGGTTCGCCTATTCCTACGATGGAAACCTCATGCAGAAGGTGCAGGCCGGGGTGACTGTCCAGTACCTGTACGGTGGCGGGGGGGCGGCGCCGCTGGCCGAGTACAACGCCAACACCGGCGAATGGACGAACCACGTGATGGTGCACGGGGAGATGTGGGAGATGGAGACGCCCCACGGGGCGAGGTACCTGCACAAAGATCCCTTGGGCAACCTCATCGCCCTGAGCGACGAGAACGGGAACGTCACCGACACCTTCGAGTACGACCCGTTTGGGAAGCAGATTGCCCGCACGGGGACGACTGAGTGCGACTACGGTTTCATCGGGGGGCATGGGGTGCGCAAACTGCCCAACGGCCTGTTGCTGATGGGCCGCCGCCAGTACGACCCGTCAGTGGGACGCTTCACCACCGCCGATCCGATCGGATTCGCGGGTGGTGATTTGAATTTCTACAGGTATGTGGAGAGTGTCGGAAAAGGTAATGAAAACACATACTCTTATGCTGAGAGTGTCGGAAAACCCGGCGTAAATGCTTATGTTTACGCGCAAAATAATCCCCTGAGGTTTATTGATCCGTTGGGTTTATCGGAAACAGAGGGCGATAAGGCACCTGGAGATTACAGTGAATATAGGCCGTCTTACCCACCGGCACCAGATAAGCCGCTGGAAGACCAAACGGCATATATTGTCGCGGCAGTGGTTGCAGCCGAGATGGTGCCGTGGAATAGCAACCAATATTTGAGAATTGGATGTAGTAGGCACGGGGGAGAAAAAGTGTATCGTCTTGCGGGAAAGGTTGTTGAGGCGATTAAGAAGAGTGGACATTTAGACTTTTGGCATGGTGGACCACTTTGATTCTGGGAACCTCGATGTATGAATAAATTCCAAGAAAAATGCGTTGCCTCTATTAAGGAACTATTGGTCAAAAAGAAGGATCGCAAATCAATCAAGTTTGAAGAGGTAATTGGAAGGAAAGAAGATTATTTAAAGTCAGGCTTTCAAACAAAGAGCGGCAACCATCTGGAAGTATTTGTTTATATTGATGAGGTTGGTTTCATGTTTGGAGAAAAAGATTGGCATATTTGTGAAAAATCGGATTTCCGTTCCGAGGAGGACTTGATACAGGCGTTCATCAGTAAACTTGATAAGTATTTGGATAAATAGCAATTATGACTATATTTGGATGTTACAATATGTTTGATGGCATAAAGGGGGCGCAAATGATGCGAAACAGGATAAGCCAGAGCAGTTTTTTCGATTCTGATTATGTTTGTGAGCAATTGGTGCCGAAGGACAGCTTTTATCGCAAGTTCCGCGAGTTGGTGACACCCCTTATCGCCGATGAGCAATTCGAGGAGATAACGTACGATATCTTTCGCACATTTGAATTGAAGGGGTAGCTCCCCGCAGGT
>CAZSKE010000061.1:0-7620 GCA_964607325.1 uncultured bacterium
TTTTCCGTCTGGGACCGGAAAAGTTTCCGGACGCGCCGACGGGAGAATGAACGCCCCCTCCCGGGTGACGTCGTGGGCTGGGTTTAAAGGTCGCCCTCACGACGGCCGAAAAAGAACCCCATGAACCTCCCCCTTTCCATCCTATCGGTCTCCAACCTGGCGAAACGCTTCGACGACGTGATCGCCGTCGATGGCGTGTCCTTCGACGTGCGCCCGGGGGAGTGCTTCGGGCTCCTGGGCCCCAACGGGGCGGGTAAAACCACGATCCTCAAGATGGTCACCTGCTTCTCGCCCCGTGACGGGGGAGTCCTGTCGGTTTTCGGCCTGGACCCCGACAAGAACCCGGCCGAGATCAAGAACCGTCTGGGGGTCGTGCCCCAGACGGACAACCTGGACGACGAGATCACCGTCACGCAGAATCTCGAAATCTACGCGGCGTTTTTCGGTCTCCCGCGAAAGGAAACGAGGGACAAGATCCGGCGACAAATGGCTTTCATGTCGCTCGAATCCAAGGCCGACGCCGCCATTCGGGAACTTTCGGGCGGCCTCAAGCGCCGTCTGGTGATCGCCCGGAGCCTCCTGAACGATCCCGACCTGGTGGTGCTGGATGAGCCCACGACGGGACTTGATCCACAAGTGCGGCATCTCATCTGGACCCGATTAAGGGAACTCAAGGCCAAGGGGGTCACGCTTCTTCTCACCACCCATTACATGGAGGAAGCGCACCAGCTTTGCGACCGGCTTGTGGTGATGGACAAGGGAAAGGTGCTGGACGCCGGCACGCCCACGGAACTGGTCCGGCGACATCTGCCGCCCTACGTGTTGGAGATTGACCGCCCCATCGCCTCGGATCTCATCCCCCCGGGGACGCTTCTGGAAGCTCATGGCGACGTGACTTTCCTCTACGGGGAGAACTCCGGGGCGTTGGAGGCCCTGGCCGCGCGGTTGTTTCCATCCAACGCGGACGCGTTCCGCATCCGGATGAGCGGGCTGGAAGACGTGTTCCTCCGTCTCACGGGGAGGGATCTGCGTGAATTCGAAGAACGCCATTTTCAAAACAACGAAAGCTTTTGAACCACGGAGAACACAGAGAACATCGAGGAATTCTTGGATTGAAAGTTTGAATCAAAAAGACGTTTTCCGTGTTCTCTGTGTTCTCGGTGGTTAATAAAGCGGGTTAGGGTGAAGGACACGGGGGGATTCCCGGATGGAAAGATTGAATCGATGAGACTTACTCCGTGATCTCTGCCCTGAACCAGAGATGCCTTCTGTGCCATGAAGCGTGCCGCTAAAAGCGGCACTGCTTCATGGGGCATCACGGTTCAGGGCAAGTGCTGCGCCCCGTAGCGTGACGAAGTCTCTGCTACGGGGTTCTCTGTGGTAAAAATGGGGGGTGGTGATGGATTCTTTACGCCCCGTGCCGGGGTTCTGGACGCGCGTGGCCGCGGTGATGCGCCGCCACATGATCGTCTACATCCGGCACTTCTGGACCAATTCCTTCCCGACGGTTCTGGAACCGCTGATCTTCATCCTGGCCGTGGGCTGGGGTCTGGCGTCCCTGGTGGGGAACATGGGCGGCGTGCCTTACCTGGACTTCCTGGCCCCGGGCCAGGTGATGATGGCGGCGGTGTTCACGTCGGCCTTCGAGGAGTCCTACGGCGCGTACTTCCGCCTTTCGGTGGACAAGAACTACGACGCCATGCTGGTGACCCCGCTGGGGGTTCGGGAGATCTTCTGGGGTGAACTGCTGTACACGGGGTTGAAAGGCACCTTTTATTCGGCGGTCGTGCTCTCGGTGCTGGCCGCCTTCGGAACCGTGCATTCCTGGACGGCCGTGGGGGTGCCTCTCATCGGCTTTTTCACCGCGCTGGCTTTCGGCAGTCTCGGGCTTTACGCCGTGCGCACGGTGACGAGCATCAACCAGTTCAACTTCTTCATCTCGGGGATTGTGTCGCCCCTCATCATGTTCTCGGGGACGATGTTTCCCATCGAAAGCCTGCCGGACGCCGTGGAGAACGTGGCGCGCTGGCTTCCTCTGTACCCCATGGTGGCCTTGAGCCGTGCGTGCACCACGGGAATTCCGGATCCCCAATGGCTTTCACACGTTCTCTATATGGTCACGATTCCCGTTCTCATGGGGGAACTGGCGGTTCGTCTCATGAAACCCAAGTTGATCCGATAGAATGGCGAATGGCCGTGTGCCGGATGCTTGTAAAGCCGCCTGCGGCGACTTTCTTTCCCGCGATTTGAGGAGGAAGTTCTTTGTCCCGAGCCGTCCAAGTCCTGCCCCCCGCGTTCGTCGAAAGGTTCCGCGCGATCTATCCGGGTCGTGACGGGGAACAGGGTTTAGCGGCTTTCGAGAAGGCAAGGCTTCCTTCCTTCCGCGTCAACACCCTCAAGACAACCACCCGCGCCCTTCGCTTGAGGCTCGAATCACAAGGATTCAAGCTCGAAGCGTTCCCGTACCCGCCCGGGTGTTTTCTGCTTAAGAACAGGCGACAACGGGATTTGGAGGAAACCGAAAGTTATCGTTCGGGCGAGCTGTACATGCAAAACCCCTCCAGCATGGTTCCCCCGCATCTGCTGTCTCCCGCCCCGGGGATGAGCGTGTTGGATATGGCGGCCGCCCCGGGGGGCAAGACGTCCCAAATGGCGGCCTTGATGGAGAACACGGGCGTTTTGACCGCGTTCGAGGAGAACCCCGTGAGGGCGGAAAAACTCAAGGCCAACCTGAAGCGCCAGGGCGTCACCTTCGCGCGGGTGGAAGTGGGTGATGGCGCCGTCCTGGCGAAGAAAGCGCCGGAGGCTTACGATCGGGTTCTTCTCGACGCGCCTTGCTCCGCCGAGGGACGCTTCCAAACAGGGGATCACGCCTCCTTCGGGTATTGGAAGGAAGAGACGCCCTCCAAATGCGCGAAGCTCCAACGAAGGCTTTTCCGCGCGGCTTTTGAGGCCTTGAAACCCGGCGGGGTGCTTTCATACTCAACTTGCGCCATCGCTCCGGAGGAAAACGAGGGAGTCCTGGATTGGGCGATGGAGCATTTTGAGGGTCGTCTGGAAATATGTCCCCTCCGCGCGCCGATCGCGAACGCCAGACCGGGAATAAGCGCTTGGCGGGGAAAAAGATTCCAGGAAGGCGTTTCGGGAGCCTTGCGTTTCATACCGACCCAGGTATTTGAGGGTTTTTTTTGCGCCATCCTGCGAAAACGGGCCCATCCTCGATCCGGGGCTTAACCGAGTGCTGAAAAACTGTTTTTGCACTCTGCCCCCAGGCCGAAGCCCGGGGACAGTCGCGACCCAAAAGGGTTGCAAAGCGCGCCAATCGCAATGAGTAAGACCCGAAAAAGTTCCCGGCAGGGGACTTTTTCAACATCCTGCTAAATAGGCCTTTTTTGCCCCGGTGTGAATTCCACAAGCCTTTCATCGGGTGATTTTCATGTCCCGGGATGGGTTTCAGGGTTTGGAAACCGCAACACAAGGGCGCGAGCGTGGTATTTTGTTGGTTGAAAAGCTTTTTGAGGCGTTTTTAAACAACACAAAGGCGTTTCATGCCCCTCGGCTTCACCCCCCCAAAAACCATCCAGGGAAAACTGATTCTCAACACCCTTCTCGGCGTGTTGAGCGCGCTTTTCATCTCATCCATCGCGCTTTTGGCGCTCGATATCACGCAGTATCGGCAATACCTCCGGTACGAGATGATCGGGCTGGGCCGAGTGATCGCGGTCAATTGCGTCCCGGCAATCCGTAGCGGAGATCGCGCGGCCGCCACGCTTGTTCTCCAATCCCTTCACCGCGATCCGAGAGTCCAGGCTTCGTATCTCCTGGTCCCGGGTTCGGGCGTGTTCGCCTCGTTTGAAAGAGCGTCATGGAAAGGGGCGCTTGGGACGCCGAAGCCGCCCCAGGAGGGTTCCGAGGCGATCTATGAACGAAACCAATTGGTGGTGTATTCCAGCGTTCGCGTAGCCGGTAAAACGGCGGGATGGGTGGTCCTGTACGTGGGGCTCGGCGCATTTTTCACGCGGATCTGGATATTCGTCGGGATTGTTTTGGTCATTTCAGCCGTATCCGCCCTCATCGCGTGGGCGCTCACCCGAAGGTTCCAACACATCATCTTGCGGCCGATCCAGGAATTATCGGTGGCCGCCAAGCTGATTTCCCACGAGAAAAACTACCGGTTTCGGGTGGTCAAGCGCCAAGACGATGAAATCGGGACGCTGGTGGATTTCTTCAACGAGATGCTACGGCAGATCCAGGATCGGGAAACCGAGCTGACCCGATCGCGGGACGATCTGGAAGACCGTGTCGCCGCGCGAACCCGGCAATTGAAGGCCGAGGTGGACGAGCGAAAGAAGGCCCAGCAGGTGGTGAGCAACCTGCTCATGAAAATATCGGACGATAACGAGAAGCTGGTGCGTCTCGACGAGATGAAAAGCGATTTCCTCTCGATCGTGTCCCACGAGTTGCGGACGCCGTTGACGGCCATATCGGGATACCTGAAACTGTTGGCGCGTGGGGAGCCGGGGCCCGTGAACGACACGCAAAAGGAGTACCTTCAAACCGTTCTGCGCAATTCCGACCGTCTCAACCACCTGGTCAACGATCTGTTGGATTTGTCGCGGTTGGAATCCGGCGGCATTCAGTTGAAGTACGCGCACATCGACGCCGGGACTTTGTTGGAACAATCCGCCAGGGGGCTCCGGTCCCTCGCGGAAAAAAAGAAGGTCCAACTGGTGGTTCTCAAACCCTCCCCGCCGTTTTTATTCGAGGCCGACGAGGCCCGCATGGAACAGGCGTTGGTCAACCTTCTGGGCAATTCGGTGAAATTCACCCCCGCCAAGGGCCGGGTGGAGATCGGCGCGCGATTGGAAGACCGAAACGGCACCACCTGGGCCGTTCTTTGGATCCATGACAACGGCGTCGGCATCCCGCAGGAATCTCTCCAGCGGATTTTCGATAAGTTCTATCAAGCGGAGAATTCAAGCACGAGGAAGGCCGGCGGCACGGGACTGGGGTTGGCCATCACGCAACAACTTGTGGAAGCCCACGGGGGCACCATCCAGGTCGAAAGCCGTGAATCCCAGGGAAGCATGTTTTGGATATCCGTTCCGGCGGTCCGCCCGAAAGAGACGAAAGCGTAAGCGGTTCGCGTGAAGTGTCGTTCGCCACGGAAAGGAAAACATTTTTAAGGCGGTTTTCTTTTCTCTTTCTCCGTGATCACGAGAGCCAGAACAAGGGGATACAAATGGTTTCCAAGGAACGGCCGAACTGGGTGAAGGTAACGGGTTTTCTCGGCATGGCGTTCGCCTTGCTGGGGATCCTGGGATCGGGACAGATGCTGGTCCTGCCCCGGATCCTCTCCCCCGAGATGCTGAGGAAGCTCCTCGATGTGCCCGAGTGGTTCAGGCCCCTCTCGCAAGTCTCCGATTTCGTGGGTTTCCTGGTGGCGGTGTTTTATTTTTACGCCGCGCTTCGTTTCTTGTCGTGTACGCGGAAAGGCTTGCGGTTGTTCACCACGGCGCTGGCGGTTTCAACGGTTTTCCACCTCTTGAAAGGCGCCGCCGCGGTGGCGTCGCTCTCCATCCTGGGGCTGGTTCAGGTCGCGGGCAGTTTTTTCTGGGTGGTGGTGAACGTCGCGTTGTTCATAGTGGTTCGGGTCCACCGGAAGGATGTTTTTGACGAATAACGCTTGGCAAACGGCACAAAGCCCTGGGCGATGAGGCGACCACCCCGAACGGCGCTTCTCCCTGAACGGCTTGGTGAAGCGGCCCGCGAACCGTCGACGGCCCATCGCGCGTCTCAGCTCCTATCAAGCTGATCCAGTTCGGACGAAACTTCCTCCATCAGCGGGCGGATCGTCGCCTCGCTGAAATCGAATCGGATGCCCGTCGCCGTGAAAAGTTCCGGCAGGGTGCGACTGCCGCCCAGCGAGAGGCCCCTCTTGTAGGCCTCCACGGCATTCGCCCGGTTCCGGCGCGAGTTGCGCCACACCTGCAAGGCGCCCAATTGCGCGATGCCGTACTCGATGTAATAGAACGGCAGTTCGAAGATATGCAGTTGCTTATGCCATTGATACGCCAACACTTCCTCGAAGCCTTCCCAATCCTCGAGGCCCCCGAAACGTTCGCGCAGGGCCACCCATTGGGCTTTGCGCTCCTCGCGGCCGTGGGACGGGTGCAGGTAGATCCAGTGCTGGAAGGCGTCCACCGTGGCGATCCACGGTAGAAGACCGATAACGGTCTCCAAGTGCTGACGAACCGAACGGGCGGCTTCGCGGGGGTCCGCGTAAAAGACGCCGAGATGGGGGCTCCCCATCAGTTCCATGGACATGGAAGCCACTTCGCAGAATTCCATCGGCGCGCCGCGGTAGGGGGAGAAGGGGATGTCCCGGGCGAGGAAAGCGTGCAGGGCGTGGCCGCCCTCGTGCAGGAGCGTGCGAACGTCGCCGTCCAACCCCACGGCGTTCATGAAGATGAAGGGAAGCCGCGCTTCGGCGAAAGTGGTTTGGTAGCCCCCGGGCGCCTTTCCCTTGCGGCTGTCGAGGTCGAGCAGTTTCAAGTCCCGCATGCGACCGAAGAAATCGCCGAAAGCGCTGTCCAGATTCCCCAGGACGCGTTGGATGCCCTCGACCAGTTCCTCGGGTTTGGAAAACGGCCTCAGGGGCGGGCGGCCCTCGGGATCGCAGGCGAGATCCCAAGGACGGAGGGAAGACAGGCCCAACGCGAGCCGACGCTTGTCCTGGAGGCGCCGGGCGAGCGGGACCACGAAGGTCTCCACCGCGAGGTGGAAGGCTTCGCAATCCTTCGGGCCGTAATCGAAGCGTTCCTTGCGGCGGAACATGTAATCGCGGAAGTTGGGGAATCCGGCGTTATCCGCCTGACGCGCCCTCAAGGCGAGGAGTTGGTCGAAGAGATCCTCCAGGGATTCCTTGTCCTGGAGACGCCGGGCGGCGGTCAATCGCCAGCTTTCCTCCCGGCGAGCGCGGTCGTTGTCTTCCTGGTGACGCGCCATCATTTGGAGGGTTTGTTCCTTGCCCTCGTATTCGACCGTCATCGCGCCGATGGTTTTCTGGTACCGCTGGGCGAGGCGGGCTTCCTCGGTTTCCAAAGGGATGTTTTGCTCGCGGAACAATTCGACGTGAACCGCCGTGGACCGATCGAAGATCGTCATTTCGGCCTTGCTCAAGGCCGAGCGGTGGGCACAGGCCGTGTAGCGTTTCTGGAGGCGGAAATGCGGTTCCTTGGCGGGTTCGGCGATCTTTTCCAGGAAATCCAGGTAGGCGCGCTCGGCCTCTTTGTCGTCGGTGGCGCAGGTCATGGCCACGTAGCGGAGGGAACCCGCTTCGTCCAGGGCGTCGCCCAGTTCTTGCCAATCCGAAAGCCACTGTCGCAAGGCCGTCGGCGACTCGATCGGTCGTTGATCGAGTTCCTTGAAGCGCGCCTCCACTTCTGTCCAGGCGCCTCCGTCGAAATCCGGCGACAGATAGTGGCGGGGGTATTCGTGGGGGAGGTTTTTACCGTCGATCATGGAAACCTCAAGGTTTTGTAACACCGAGATCGCGGAGAAAGATTATTCGGAAAATGAAAGTCGTCTGAACACGGGCTTCCAAACGCGAAGAGCATG
>CAZSKE010000061.1:7630-9223 GCA_964607325.1 uncultured bacterium
CCGCGTGTTCTCTATATTCTCCTTGGCTCAAGGATTCTTGGCGGAAGGGGGTGTTCGCAGGGTGAGGAGAGTGATCTCCGCGGGGACGCCCAACCGGCTGGGGGGGCCCCAATGACCGGTGCCGGGTGAGACGTACAAGGCCAATCGGCCCTTGGGGCCCAAGGTATACAGACCCCGGGGCCGTTTGTGGAAAAGATGGATGGCGAGGTTCCAGGGAAAGAATTGGCCCCCGTGGGTGTGCCCGGCCACCATAAGGCCGCGGGAGAGAGGCGCGGCTTCCTCCGCCGCCGCGGGTTGGTGCGCCAACCAAAGGACCGCGGCGTTTTCCGGCGCGCCTGAAAGGGCCCGACGGAAGTTGGGCGCGTCCGAAGGGGTCATCCGGAAAGCCGTGGGATCGGTCACGCCCGCCACCACCAAAGCGGCGTCGCCCCGCCGCACGACCTGGTTTTTGTTCACCAGCGGGGTCCAGCCCAAGCGAGCCATTTCGGAGATCCACCCTGGACCGTTCCAATAGTATTCATGGTTTCCCGTCGTGTAAAAACGTCCGTCTTTGGTTTTGAGTTCCGCCAAGGCCGCGGTTTCATCCCGAAGGTGCTCCGGCGGACTGTCCGCCACGTCACCCGGCATGACCGCGAGATCGGCGTCCAGGGTGTTGGCGATTTTGACGATGCGCTCGACGAAGGAACGATTGATGGTGGGGCCGATATGCAGATCGCTTAAAAGGACGACCCGATAACCATCGAAGGCGGAGGGGAGCCCCGCCATGGGTATTTCCAGTCGTTTCACGATGGGGGAACGGTAGGCCGACCCGTAACCCCAAAGGGTCAGGACGAGGGCTGTCACGAGCAGGAGCTTGACCGCGCCGGCCGACCTCAAAACATCCGAACCCGGGAGCAGGAGCCCCAAGTCCCGAAGAACGGTCACCGTGAACAGGGCGCTCAGAAAGGACATGGCGATATAAACAACGTAAAAAAGCGCCTCCGGCGCGGCGTGCTGTGGATCCCGGGAACGGAGATAAAAAAGGAGCGGCATGGCCAACACCAGCGCGAACGGCACGGCCAAAAGCGCCCACGCGAGGGGGCGGGAGGAAGGCCAACCAAAGGCGAAGAGTCTACGGCCCAAATAGGCGTAGAAAAGGCCCAGCAGGGTAAAGGTGATGACCACGAAGGTGGTTACGGTGGAACGCAAGGTTCATCCTTATTTATAATGAATCTTCAAGTGTCCGACGCTCGTCATGAGCGACACGAGGGTACCATTACAACCCAAAATCCCAAAGAAAATCGAGTGACAAAAAGATGGGGACTGACCGTCCTGATCCTTTTGTTGTTGGTTCTGGTGCTTCCGCGCTGTGAATGGACCGATCGCGGGCTGGCCAAGCTGGAGGTCGAGGAGGAATTGCGCTTAGGCATGCCCCTGGACGAGGTCAAGTCCCGCTGGTACCAATACTCCACCAAACCCCTCATCATGGATACGACCATGAGCGACACCAAAACGCTGACCTATCGGGCCCTCAGCCGGGACGTCAGCGTGAACACCTTTTACCTGCGTTTCGACATGACGCGCACCCTTCGCGAGGTGGAATGGCGTTTTCGC
>CAZSKE010000062.1:0-9130 GCA_964607325.1 uncultured bacterium
GCTTCCTGGCGGATTTTGGCGAGCTGATCCAGGGCGCTGTCGGCCTTCTGGAGCGTTACGTATTTCTCGAGAATTTCTGATGGGTGCATGGGGATCCGGATCGACCCGTGATAAAACCGCCCCGAAAGTGTAACACGGGGGACGAAACGCCCCAAGGGTAAAGGCCTTCCCCCTCCTCCGTCATCCTTTACAATAGAGCCATGCCCCAGGAAACACCCGCCCCCCCCTCTTCCCGCTTCCAGCCGTTTTCAACCGGCGTGGCGGTCTTATTCGCGGCCTTCATCGTGGCGTGGCCTCTTTGGAAGAGCGGCTCTTGGGATCTCGGCTTCCTGCGCGATCCCCTGCCGGGCGACCCCGCCGCCGCTCTTCCTCAACGATTGCGCGTCTGGGGCGGTTTCGCGCGAACGCTCTTCCTCTCCGGCGTTCTGGTCCTCACCGTCTTGGGTTGGGGCTCACGCTTGCGGCGTTTCCTCGGGCGCTCTTACGCGAACCGGCCGCTCACCCTCGCTTGTGAAATCGCGCTGGGTTCGTTGTTCCTCTCGCTTCTGGCGCAAGCCCTGGCCTGGACCCATCTATGGGGCAAGACGGTTTTTCTTGTCCTCGCCGCTCTCCTTTTCCTGGCGTCCTTCCCGAGCCTCGCCACCCTTTTCAAGAACCGAAAGCGGACGCGCGCGTTCCCTGGTCGCGACCTTCCCCACGCGATCCGTTGGGTGGCGTGGGGAGGTGTCGTCCTGCTGGGCGTCTCGCTGGCCCAGGCCTTGGCGCCCGATGTTTTTTATGATTCGCTCGTGTACCACCTCTCGACCTTGGACGCGTGGACTCGCGCGGGTGGGTTCGCGCCGCTTCCCTCCAACTTGTATTCCCATTACCCGTTCGGCGGGGAGTGCTTTTTCGCCTGGGGCGCCCTGTTGGGTGGCGCCCCCGTGGCCAAGGTCTTGAACGTCCTCCTTCTGTCGGCTCTCGCGTTGGGGGCCGCCGGGTGGGCCCACGAGCGGTCAGGCCCCACCGCGGGCGCCCTGGCGTTCGGCCTCATCCTCACCTTCCCGCTCTCGATCCTGAACGCCTGGACATTGCACAACGAGGCGGGACTCGCGCTTTTCCTCCTGCTCGCGGCGCACGCGCTCTCGAAATCCCGGGACGGGAACGCGGTCGGATGGATCGCGGTCGCGGGCCTTTTGACCGGGGCCGCGTTGGGCGTCAAATACCTCGCCTTCCCCTGGGCGGTCTGCGTCTGGGCGGTATGGGTTTTTGTGGGGCCGCGCCCGAGGGAACCCCGTCCGATCGCGATGGCGTTCGCGCTCGCCCTGGTGCCTTGCTTGCCTTGGTTCCTGAAGAATCTCGTCACCACCGGCGCGCCCCTCTACCCCTACGGATGGCCGGGCGGGACCCCTCTTCTGCCGGCTTGGGCCTCGACGGCCTTGATGGCCGACCATGGGGCGTCCTGGACGCGACCGGGGGCCTGGACCCCAGGGTGGTTTTGGGATCGCGTGATGAACGGCCAATTCAACGCCGCCTCGGCGTTGGCCCTCTTGCCGTTCGCCCTCTTAACGCCCCTCCGCCGCGACGCGACCCGTTTCCTTCTCTTGACGGCCTTGCTGGCCTTGGGCGCGGGATTCCTGGCCACCGGAATGCTTCGCTTGTTGCTTCCAGCCTTCGCCTTGGCGTTCACGGCGGAAGCCGCTTGGATCGGGTCCTCGCGCCACGTTCGCCTGGCGGGCGCCGTCACGTTGGCCGCGGCGATCCTCGCCCTCCCCCCGCTCGGGCGCGTTGGCGCGCGGCATTATCAATGCGCGGGCTTGTGGCTGGGCCGCGAGACTCCCCGCGGCTACCTCGCGCGCATGCCGCAAACCGCTTACGTGAGGGCCGCGGAGGCTTGGAAACCCTCCCTGGGCCCGAACGACCGGGTCTTGTTGGTGGGTGAAACCCGCGGCGCTTACCTTCCCTTCGACGCGCGATGCTCCGGACCCTACGACGACCCGCCGTTGGCCAAGGCGGCCCGCGAGTCTTCGGACCTGGACACGATGGGGCTCGCGCTAAAAAAACTGGGCATCACGCACCTTTGGGTGGCCGCCGAGGAGGGCGTCCGTCTCCACGCCCAGAATCCCGGGGCCTGGGAGATGCCCGAGGAGGCCTTGGCCCGCCTATCGCTTTATCTCACGAACCAAACAACGCCGATCGCGCGATACGAGAACGATCTGCTTCTCCAGATAAAGGAAAACACCGGTCAAAAAAGGCCCTGGACGTTACCCTGGCTTCCGGCGCCGCGTCCCCCACAGAGTCGTCATGCCCGAAACGAGGCGTCCCGGGAAGCGGGAATCCTCCCGTGAACCGTCCCGTTTCTCCCCGCTTCGCCAACAACCGCCGGGGGCCTCTGGTCCACCGGGCGTGGCGTTCGATCCGATCGTTGTTTGAGCGACCAAGAGAAGAACTCAACCACGCCCAGCGCCTCGTGGTGGATTCCGCGCGTTTCGTGGCCCGGACACCCCGTCGCATCGTGTACGACCGCTGTCTTTTCCACGCCAGCGCCTTGGCCTACCAAACGCTCCTGGGGTTGGTGCCCATTTTGGCCCTGACGCTGGCGATTCTCTCGAATCCAGGGTTTGAAAAGGGACGCACGCGTTTTCTCGACAAGGTGGTGGACGGCTTGTATCCCGTCGAGGCTCAAGGCTGGGGGTTGGATCCATCGGATCGGGTCGCGCTGGAGAAGCTGAATCGCCAAGGAAAAGCGCTGGTGCGCGAAACCATCAACGACCTGACTCGAACGGCGGGGCGGGTGGGATTGGCGGGGTTTCTGGGATTGCTGGCGGTCGTGGTGATGCTTTACCGTAACATCGAGAGTTCCTTCAACCTGCTGTGGGGAGTCGAACGATCCCGAGGGTGGCTCCGCCAGGCCCTGCGAGCCGCGCTTTTTCTCCTGGCCTTGCCCCTGGCGGTTTGGGCGTCGTTGATCTTGAAACGCGTCCTGGAATTCCTCCCGTTTCTTGGACACCATTCGGGACCGGGCGCCTCCCTCTTCTGGCGCGGAGTGTATCCCTTCCTGGTGGTGTCGTTCGTCCTCACCCTCATCTATCGCACGGTCCCACGCGCGAAGGTCCAATTTCGCGCCGCGTTGGGCGCGGGTCTCCTGGCCGGGCTCGCGCTCGAATCCAGCCGCCATCTCTTCACATATTACGCGGTGAAAATCCTCAAGCTTTCACACACCTACGGCGCCTTGGCGGTCATGCCGATGGTCCTGGTGTGGCTGTATCTGTCCTGGGCCGTGGTTCTTTTCGGCGCCGAGGCCGCCCACGTGCTTCAGCACATGGACCAGCCCGACGGCAAACCCCCCGCCGCGGATCCCGTTTATTGGAAGCGCCGGAAATAACCCGCTGTTCGACACGCCGAATCAACCGCCGATGAAAATGATGAAAGCGCGTTCTGTCATCGCGAAGGCTTCCGTGGCGCACATCAATGCTGAACTCGGAACAATCCTTTGCCGCGGACACGCGCAGATATGGAAACCAGCGGTCGGCTTTGATACACGCCTCAGGGTCTTAACCATCCGCCCACCGCGGTTTTCAGGCCTTGAGCATCGCCAAAACCCATTTGGTTTTCTCGGGCGAGGAAACCGCGTGGGGCACTTGGGCGGGCATCAATGCGACCTCGCCCGGCCCAACGGAGACGGGTTTTCCGCCGATCGAGAGATCCAACCGCCCCTCCAACACCTGGACAAGCGCGTCGAAAGGGGCCGTGTGTTCTGAAAGGACCTGGCCGGCGTCGAAGGCGAACAACGTCACGTTGCCCGCCGGGCTCTTGAGGATCACCCGGCTCACGATGGATCCCTCGGCGGTTTTCACCCACTCCTTGAGACTCACGGCGCTGGCCGGCTCAAGACCTCCGGGGTTCGTGGATACGCTCATGTCGCGCCTCCTGGGGTGTGTTGAAAGTAAACGCTTCCCTTGGGTTAAAAATCAAGCCCCTGTCAAACGGGTCGGATCCCAGACCAGAACATCCCGAGGGGATTCCCGACCCAACCGGTCTCAAACCGGGGGCTTGGGGCGTGGTTCAACGCTCGGACACATTCCAGGGTCATTTTGCAACGGATCTCGGCGGGGCGCCGAAAGAGGGATCGGCGCGTCACTTCTTGATCTTGCGCCGCGCTTTGGAGGGTTTCAGATTGGGGTTTTCGACTTTTTTGACTTTTCGGACGAAACATATCTCCGGATTGCTGTAGGTGCAATTGCTGTTGGAACACAAATAGATGATCTTCTCGATATGAGGCTCTTTATCGTCCGTCCGGTTCACTTCACGGGCTAAAGAACCGCATTGGGGGCAATTCGTCGTTAATGATCTCACGTCAGTCTCCGATATTTCGTTGTCAGTATAACACAGAATTCCAGGGTCGACGAAACGCCGTTAAACCCGCCCGTCTCGAGATTCCACGCGAACGAAAACATTCGGTAATAAAAGGAGAATATCGTTTGGCACGATAAATAACTTGTCGGGTAACATCGCGCCCTTGAGAATACGCGTAGAGGGTATTCCTCCCACCACGCTCACGGCCATTCGTTTTCAAACACCCGACGCGTGACTCCTCGACGCACGGAATATCCAACGCTCGAAAGCGTTCTTCTTGGGTCGTGACTTTTTTTCCGGACGTCTCGTCCAAGCGAGTGCCCATGACGACGCGCGCGTTACGACGTTTCGCGATCGCATGTCTCGCCTTTGGCCTCGTCCTATCGGCCACGGCGGGGACCCCGTCGAAACCCGATCCCGAACCGGTCCTTTGCGCCGGGAGAATCATCCACCATTGGGCGGATCAACAAAACGACAAGCTCCCCCTGAAAATCCGGTCGTTCCTGGATCATCCGAGCACGCCCCGCGCGCTCCCCTTCGCGGATAAATCCTATACCATCCTCCAGACAAGACGAAGAAACCTGTCCTACACCTTTCTCTACCCGGTTCCCACGACCCTCAAGCACGGTTATCAGATGTCCACGATCCTGAGCCTCCGAGGCATCTCGCAAACCTACGCCAGTGATCGGAGCATGTTGCTGGCGGACTACGACGGCCATTTCAACCACGGGTTCTGCCGGTGCGTCGTTCTCTACCTGTGGAACCCGCGCGGTTACCGCAAGGTCCTGCAATCCGAAAGCGACTACGAGGGGAAAGCCGACGTCATCCCGTTCCGCATTGGACATCATTCCCCCGTTTTCGTCTCGGCCCATTCCATGACGGGTCCCCACCATTCCTCCTGGAAGATCTATAAAGTGGAGGACAACGACACGGTCCAGGAAACGCTCGATTTTGAGGGGGACGACGCCACGTTGGAATACAGGGATTTGAACGGGGACGGGATATCGGAGGTGATCGCCGACCGGATGGAAGCGGAAGGAGCCTCGCCCGCGCTGGAAAGGGAGGTGGCCACCTGCTCAAAACGGGGGTTCGATTGGCATCACGCGTTCCACATCGAATCGAAAACCGTCTACCGTTGGATCGACGGTCGTTTCAAGGCGTTGGGGACCTATTACCAAATCAAGGATGAGCGCTCTTAAGCGAACGAGTGGAGTCTCGCCTTCGGCGCGGCGGTTTCATTCTCGCGGCTTCCCGCTCCAACCGCTTGCCGAATTCCGCGCCATAAACAAGCCGCGCGGATTCCAAAAGGCCGGGGGAAACGCGTCGCGACGGCTTTTTCCTGCGCGTGTTGCACGGGAAGGAACCCGCGCCGGGATATAACGACAGGATCTCGTCCTTCTCTGAGAAAACAAGCGGCCAGAGAACGCATCCCTTCGGTTTCACCCTCTCCACCGGCAGTCCCAGCCTCATCGCCGCCGTATGCAACGAGCACCGGATCTTTCCTGCCGATTTATACGCCAAGACGCACAACCCGTTATCCGTGGTGTCGATCGCGTACAGGCCGTCATCCGTTTCCTCGAAAATGTTTTCGTATCCGGCGCCGTTTTTGAGCCGGGGGCAAAGTTTGGCCACCTCCGGCAGGACCGCGAGGATCCGCCTCACTTCCTTTTCGTCGACGCAGATCTCGAACTTGGAACAGCAGCATTCCACGGCGCTAGCGCAACCGTCGCAAGCGTGGTCGATCGAAAGGATGCGATGAAGATCAATGAACATAATGATTTTTAGCCGCGGGATTTCGAGCGGTGGGTCACCGCACTACCCGGCCGCTTTCGGGTTTCACTCACCATCTCATCTTAACCGAAGACGGCCCATCACGAACACGCACAACACGCCGGAGACGGCACGCAGGGTCGGCGATGTGGATCGCGCCTCTGCCACCGGGGAATGAAGCGCGTGGCTTCACAGCCCTTGACGGGACGCGATCTATTATTGGCGTTGTGGGCCTTCACCCATTCTTGCCGTACGGACGAAGGCTCCCTCATTGATTGAAAAGGAATCCTTCCTTGTGCTTGTTTTGGGCGAAACCGTTTCTATGGTTTCAAAACAAACGCAATCGATCCCAGCCGCCCCATTCATCATCAGCATTCGCCCAAGGGGCGTTCAGGGTATTTTCCGGCTGGACAAGTTCCTCCGACAATTCAACCGTGGATTCCAATTCCACATCCGTTCGCGCCCATTAAAAATCCATCAAGGTGCTTTCAAACAACGCACTCAATTCCTCCGCCGCCGCCGAACTGTCGTCCCCGTTAAACGTCAGGGTGATAATGCTTCCACACGCCGCAGCCAACGCCAAAATGCTTATGATGCTTTTGCCATCCGCATTCCTATGGCCGCATTGGACCCATATGCGGCATTTGTACCTCGAAGCGACTCTCACGATGATCGCGGCCGCGCGTAAATGAATCCCCGTTTTATTCTGTATCTTTATTCTCTTGATGACTTGCACTGACCAAACACTCCCTGCTCGATTTCGCACGTTTTGAAACACCCACCGCTATCAATCATATCGTCCACCCTCAACTCATAACACGACCCAGTGCGAGTTTTCGCGGGCAAACATGCCCGTCATCACACCAACCGCCCGATGACGTTCAAATTCGTTTTCAAGGGGGCTTTTCGCCGCACCCGGAAATCCATCCCAAACTGAAAGCGGAAAATGTCGAAGGCGTCTGGGTGTTTCACGCATAAAATGGATTCTGACACCCCGGCGATAACGAACAACCACGCCTTAATCGTTTTATCATCCGAGTGACAGATACCTTTTCCCCCTTGGGCGTTTTTGTGTTGTCATGATGATTCGTTTTGTGGTACTTTTGTGGTCATACAACTTTCTCAAGCCCGCTGTCCATATGCCTCCCGCGCTATTCAACATCCTATATCAGGCGGTTGATCGACGCGGAAAAATCAACGAAGGATTCTGCCTTGGCCCGTAAAAGAGCGAAGAAAAGAACGCACCCAAAAGCTCCGCTCCCCCGAAAATCCGGCAATCCTGTCGTAAAAAAGGGCGGCGGTTTCTATCAAACCCTCTTCCACGGCCCCGCCTGCCAATCCGGGAAATCAGATGCCGCGTTCCTGCGACAAGCGTTGAACGACGCTAAAAGTTTTATCGAAAACGCCATTCAAACCGCCAACATAATGGTCATCGGTTTGGACATCAACGGGCTCATCACTTTCTTCAATAAATCCGCCGAGGACATCACCGGCTACAAGCGCAGAGAATTGGAAGGGCGCGATTGGTTCGAAATCCTCGTCCCCAGGCAACGGTACCCCCAAGTCTGGGAAAGCTTCAAGCTTTTAAAGTCCGGCAAACTGCCCAGAAACCTTGAAAACCCCATCCTGACAAAAAACGGCGAAGAGCGGTTCATCCTGTGGCACAACAACGATCTGTTGGAACATGGAAAGATCGTCGGAAGCATGTCCTTTGGTATCGACATCACCGCGCACAAGAAGCTGGAACAGAAACTGCGAGAAAGCGATGATCTGTTCCGTAGCATCAGCGAAAATTCAATGGTCGGGATCAACATCGCGCAGGACGGCGTCATCGTATACTGTAATCCACAACTGGGGCAAATCGCCGAAACAAACCCAGCGAAAATGATCGGCATGAATCCCCTGGCTTTCGTCCATCCCGAGGATCGGGCCATGGTGACGCAGAATATGATCCGCCGCCTATCGGGCGTCGACAACTCACAACGCTACTTCTTCCGCGGCATCAGCGGTAGCGGCGTACTGAAGTATATCGAGGTGTTGGGCACCCGGTTCGATTACAAGGGGAAACCCGCCATCATCGCCAGCCTTT
Organism: uncultured bacterium; assembly: GCA_964607325.1. Lineage (GTDB taxonomy): Bacteria > Oederibacteriota > Muellerivitia > Muellerivitales > Muellerivitaceae > CAZSKE01. The sequence goes on from CAZSKE010000062.1 coordinate 8,195, forward strand.
CGGACATCACGCGAAGCGTGAAGGCGGAAGCGGAGTTGAAGGCCTCCAAGGAAATGTTTCTCACGGCCTTCCACGCCTCGCCCGTCGTCATGACCATTTCAACCCTCGGGGACGCAAAATACGTCGACGTCAACAAGGCGTGGGAGGTTTCGACAGGCTATACGCGCGAAGAAGTGATTGGCAAACACGTCCCCGAGGTCAAGATCTGGAAGAACCCAGGTGATATCCTGCTGTTGCGCGAAAAAATCCAGAAAGACGGCGGATTTCGCAACCTCGAGATGCACGTCCAAAGCAAGGCGCTGGACGAAGCCATCGTCCTCATGTCGGGCGAGCGCGTTGATATCGGCGGTTCACCCTGCCTTTTGACCGTCTCCATCGACATCACCGCCCGTCGGCAGGCCGAGAAGGCCCTCAAAAAATCAGAAGCGATGTTTTCAAAGGTCTTCCACGCGTCACCCGCCATCATGCTGATTGTTTCGCTCAATACGCTCCGCTACATCAATGTGAACCGCGCATGGGAAAGCGCGACCGGGTACACGCGAGATGAATGCCGGGGCCGCAACATCCTGGAATACAAACCCTGGCTGAAGCGCCAACTCCTCGAGGAAATCATCCAAAAGCTAAGGACCGATGGCAATTTCCGCAACATGGAAGCCGCCTACAAATACAAGGGTTTGGAGGATCACGCCTGCCTGCTGTCCGCGGAGACCGCCGTGTTCGACGAAGAGCCCTGCGCTTTGATGGTCGTCGACGACATCGACAGCCTGAAGGCATTGACCGATTCGTTGAGGCGGACCAACAAGGAACTGGAGGCTTTCGCCCAAACGGTCTCCCACGATCTTCGCAACCCCCTCACCAGCATCATGGGTTATTCCCAGCTCGAGACCGTCGGAAAACCCACCTTGAGCGGGACCGATAGGCTGGACGGGTTGTAAG
>CAZSKE010000063.1:0-264 GCA_964607325.1 uncultured bacterium
CATGACGCCGACGTCCGTGCCGACGGGGGACTGTACGGTACTCACCATCTCGGCGCCGTACCCGAACCCGGTGCGAACCGGTTCGGTCAAGGTGCTCTTGGATTCCTTGTGCCCTGACGGGGTGACGTGGGCGGTCTATACGGTCGCGAACCGGAAACTCGGGGAATGGACGTCCTACGGGCAGTCGGTGTCCTGGGACCTCACGGATGAAAGGGGTCGGCGAGCGGCCCCGGGGCTGTACTACATGGTTTTCTCGCCCGAAAA
>CAZSKE010000063.1:291-5290 GCA_964607325.1 uncultured bacterium
GTCCGGTGATCTTATTGCCCTGATCTTGTATCTCCCTCGTTTTGAAACCCCTGGACGCGATGAAAGAAGGCCATTTTGTTCCCGCACGCCACTCGGCGACCGTGGGGTCGCCGGAAGTGAGCGAAGGATCCCGCGGAGGCCGCGCGATACCGTAATCGCTGAAAGAGTTTTGAAAAACGACGGGGCTTGGGGCTTTTGTGCTTGCCCCAAACGGCGCCAGGGTTGATATACTTTGCGCCTGTTTGAGGGTCTACTGGGGCGTGGACAAGTGGTAAGTCACCTGGTTTTGGTCCAGGCTATCGTAGGTTCGAATCCTACCGCCCCAGCCATTCGATGCGCCCCGCCCCTATGGATATGATCCATCGAGGGCGGGGCTTACTCATGGGCTTCGCCCGTAGAGCCCATGAGTAAGTAGCAGCGAATGAGCCCTGAGGAAGGCGTGACAAGTCACGACGACTCGAAGGGCCATTTGAGATAATGTTTGATGAAATCCATTTTTTTCGCTTCTGCCGGGGCGAACTATGCCTTATTACCTTTACATACTTCGGATGTCAAACGGCCAGTATTACATTGGGACCACATCGGATTTGTCACTGCGCTCGATCCGCCACTTTACAAAACAAGCCGCCAGAACGACAGCGGTTTTAGGCGCCGATGAATTCTTGTATTCTGAAACTCATATAAACAGGATTGAGGCTGAAAAAAGGGAACGCCAGATCAAGGGTTGGTCACATGCAAAGAAAACAGCACTGATTAAGGGAGATTTTGAAGAGTTGAAAAGGTTATCTAAACGGGGAAGACGGATATTTTAGTCTGCACAAATAACCTCGGCGCTATGCTATCGGGGTTGATGAAAAGCAGGGGAGACGATAAACGTGAAACATAGGGATTGGTATATAAATACCGTTTTTGGTTTAATTGTATTTGGGGCCATGTTTTTACTCATCAATGTTTGCGATTTATGGGCACGCGCAGGCGGCGGTAGTAATAAAGGAGGTGGTTGGCTGGAAATAATCCATTTTCAAACACCCAGCCATTATGCCCGGAGGGCAAAATGACTAGAGCAAGTGAGCCTTAATCGTAAAGTGTAAAATGTTGGCCTGGCCCCGGTGTTCCCCTACACGGGATATGACGCGATGTTCAAACTGGACGGGGCGTTGGAGGTGGCATGTTGGGCGCATGCCAGGCGGAAGTTCAACGACGCCAAGGAGACGGACAAGAACCGGGCGCACGAGGCGATGGCGTATATTCGAAAGCTGTATGAAGTGGAATGGGAAGCGGACGAGGGAGAACTTGACGCCCTCGCCCGAAGAAAACTAAGGGAAGAAAAAGCCGCGCCGGTATTGAAGTCGTTCAAGGGATGGCTGGACGTTCAGGCATTGGCGACGTTGCCCAAGAGTCCGTTTGGCGAGGCGCTAACCTATGTGTTCAACCAGTGGGAAGCGCTGAACCGATACTTGGATGATGGCGACCTGTCCATCGACAACAACGAGGCCGAACGAGCGCTTCGGTGTGTGGCGGTGGGGCGCAAGAACTGGCTGTTCGCGGGGAGCGCCGAAGGAGGTGGATGGGCGGCCATCCACTACTGCCTGGTGGCCTCGTGCAAGAGGCACAAGATTGACCCTTACCAATATCTCAGAGACGTCATCTCAAGGGTGAAAACCCACCCGCAGAGCAAAATCGCAGATCTCTTGCCGGCCACCTACGTGCCCGGTCCACAGCCGGAAATGCCCATTTTCAAGAAAAACTGACCCTCAAATCCCTAACCCAATTTACGCCGCCTGGTCCCTCATGGATACATGGCGCGACCGGACGCTTACCTAAGACGTTTAAAAACGGTTCAAAATACGTTTAAAAGTGAAGCACTTCAAGTTCTATTGGGTGGGGCTTGACTAACTACCGACCGGCAGGTAGGCTATAAATATGAAACAGGCACCCCGCAAACACGAACAACAGGTAGAGAAGATTACGGATGTGGCACGCGCCTTGTTTGCGAAAAAGGGTTATAGCGAAACGAGTTTAGCGGATATCGCTAAGGCGATGCGATTTCGAAAAGCATCTCTCTATTATTACTTCAGCCGTAAAGACGATATTTTGGAAAGGATATTTCAGCAAGAGCACGCTAGGGGTGAGAGCATTTTAGATGATATACCAACAGATATCGATCTTCGGGAAACGCTTTATGCTATCGCGACAAAGGCCTTGAAGGTGTTTGAGGACCCTAAGAGCGTTGAGTTCATGAGGCTCATGATTGGCGAGGGGCTAAAGAACGGGAGGATCCAGAAACAGTTCTTTAAAACAGTAAAAAAAACCACACCTGATGAGCAGATGTTGAAATTGATCCGGAATAAGGTTAGAGGCGAATACACGGATCGGGAAATGTTGAATCGGATCATTTTGTTTCGTGGAGCGTTATTTACTTTCATGTTCCACACGCACGTTATGTCGGATGGGGATCCGTTCGTTCATGATGAGGATGAAATACTCAGATGCTTGTGTGATGTTTACGCGAAAGGTTGGTAGTTTTTTTTGATGTAAAAACCTACCTGTCGGCAGGTAGAAAATGCTAAGGAGGAAGTCATGAAAAAGATCTGGTGGGCTCTCTTAGTGATGAGTTTGACTCGCGGGGCGTTTCCCGCTGATGTCCTCACGTTAAACACATACCTGTCGGATGTCCGAATGGCATGCGGATATCAGGGGGTGAACGAAACGGTTCAAGCGCTTGAACTTCAGAAAGAAGAGTCGGAACGGCTTTTCTCCCCGCAACTGGTGGCTCGCGCTATACGTAACGATAACCGCGATGAACAAACTGGTTTGACTTCAGATGGGAATGAGATCATTCGCCGCTCGAAAACGGATGATTATGGTGTCGCTTTGGTTAAGAAGTGGAAGAGTGGCTTAACTACGGCAGTGAATTATGACTGGACCCGTATTGATAACTCGGCTGATACCGGCTCTTCAACGACTTTTCAGGCGCGGCCAAGTGCTTCGGTGACGCTTCCATTGTGGCGGGATCTATTAGGCAAGCAAAGCCGTGCCAATAACGATCAGTTGCAACTACAAATGGAAGCCTCACGGTTAAGCGCCCTCCATCAGCGTCAGAGGTGGTTATACGAGGCGCGTCTTGCGTATTGGAGTCTTCAGTTGGCGCGAGAGAAAACAGCCATTTGCCGTGACACGCTCGCCCGATCGGTCAGCATCTTGGCTTGGTCTAAACGTCGTTCTGCACTCAGTCTGGGGGAGGATACCGAAATCATTCAAGCACGCGCGAACCAAAGTGTTCGTGAGTTAGAACTTCAACAGGTCCTGGAACTAGAGAAAACGGCTTCGAGTGAGTTCAACCGCTACCGTGGAACTGCAGGGATGGTTGTATTGGAGAACCTGGAAGATTTGGACTCGTCCCTCGCGATATTAGCGTTTCAGTGGTCTGATCAGACTCCTAAGAACTGGGATTTGAAAGCGTCCGAGGCACAGATGGAAGCCAGAAAAGCGGCGTGGGACTCTGCCAAGTCAGATATTGAACCCGATTTAAATGCCTTTACCTCTGTCTCCTCAACGGGGTCGCAAAGCTCTTTTGGCGCCGCTTCCGACGAGGGATTCCAGGCGCGTCGTCCTAACACGGTGATTGGTGCGAGACTCACGATCCCCTTAGATGTTTTTAAGGCGAAAAGAGTCGCGGGGGGATATGAACGTAGTTATTTAGCTGCGGTACTTGAGTACAAAGACAAAGTTCTTCAAAGCGAACGAGAATGGTGTCGTCTTCATCAGCGGCTAGATGATGTAAATCAACGTCTTGTTATGGCGAAAGCGATTGAGGTGATCCAGAAAGAGAAGGTTGAGAAGGAGCAACAACGATTGAGGGCGGGACGAACCACGCAATACCAGGTCCAAAGTTACGAGGGGGATTACTCCTCAGCGAGGCTTCAACGTCTATCCATTCAGGCGGAAAAGTTAGCCCTGTGGGCGGAGGGTGAATGGATCCTTTCTGCCGAACACGAAGAAACCGCTTCGTCGGAAGGAGCCTCGAAATGAATCTCCCAAAGCTCAGCATCGAAAGGCCGGTGTTCGTTTCCTGCATCCTCGCGTTGATCCTCATCCTGGGCGTGGTGTCCTACAACTTCCTGGGTGTTGACCAGTACCCGGACGCCAACTTTCCCACCGTCACCGTAACGATGAATTACCAGGGGGCCGGTCCGGAGGAGATCGAGACCCTCATCACCCGGCCCATGGAAGAGGAGCTGGCTTCCTTGGAGGGGGTCAAGAAGATCACCTCCCAAAGCATCGAGGGCGCCTCGGTCATCACGGTGGAATTCCAACAGTACGTCGATGCCAACACGGCGGAACGCCGCGTTAAGGACAAGGCGGATATCGTCAAGCCCAGATTGCCGGATGACGTCCAGGAACCCACGGTCCAGAAGTTCGACATGTCAGACATGCCCGTGGCCATCCTGAGTTACAAAACCAATTTGTCCTCCTCCAAGGCGTACGACGTGGCGGACCAGGTCATCAAGCCCCGCCTGTCCCAGGTGTCGGGCGTGGGTGTAGTGGCCATTATGGGCGGCACGAAACGAGAGATTCAGGTTGAATTGGACCGCGCGAAACTGGCCTACCACCGCTTGTCGGTCTCCCAGGTCGCGGCCCGCATCGCCGCCAACGGGGCCAATATTCCGGTGGGGACGGTGCACCGGGGCGGGAAAGACATCACGAACCGCGCTTTGTCGGAATACCGAGACCTGAGCCGTCTGGAAAAAACCACCGTTAATTTCAGCGGTTCGGACGTGGCGGTGCCCCTCGCCTCCCTGGGGACTGTGACGGATGGGTCGGAAGATCCGACGAACATGGCCCACGTCAACGGTCAGAAGGCCCTCATCCTTGTCGTGTTCAAGCAATCCAAGGCCAATTCCGTCCAAACCACGGATGCGGTGCAAAGGATACTGACAAAAGTGACGGGGGAGATCCAAGCGTTCGATGCGGGCGGCAAGGTGGAGATGGAATACAA
>CAZSKE010000063.1:5300-9062 GCA_964607325.1 uncultured bacterium
CACCATCCGTGCCAGCCTCTCGGACGTGAAGGAGACCATCCTGATCTCCATCCTCCTGACCGTTCTGGTCGTTTACTTCTTCCTGGGGAGCTTCCGGTCGACCATCATCACGATCACGTCCCTCCCGGTTTCGCTTTGCGGCGCGTTCGTCCTGATGTACGCCATGGGATTCACGTTGAACGTCATCAGTCTGATGGCCCTGTCGCTGGCAGTGGGGCTGCTGGTGGACGATGCCATCGTGGTTCGCGAGAACATCTGGCGCCGCGTGGAGGAAGGCGAGGAGCCTGTGGTAGCGGCGGAGAAGGGAACCCTGCAGGTGGCCATGGCGGTTGTCGCTACGACCAGCGTCATTATCGCCGTGTTCATGCCGATCGGTTTCCTGTCCGGAACCGTCGGGCAGTATTTCCGCCAATTGGGATTCACCATATGCTTCGCCATGGGCGTCTCGTTGTTCGAGGCTATGACCATGGGGCCCATGCTTTCCGCCTATTGGGTCAAGAAGGGCGAGATGCATGGCGTGAAAGCGGGCGGGGGGAAGAAGGGACCCGTCGCCAAGATCCTCTGGTTGTTCGAGCTGTTCCAGGAATGGCTCGTGGAACGGTACGCTTCGGTAGTAAAGGTGTGTCTCGCGTATCGTTGGCGGGTCTTGGGGACGGTGGCGCTCGCGTTTCTCTTGACGGTGCCGCTCCTAACGAAGATCCCTTTCAATTTCATGTCGGAAACCGATACAGGGGAATTCAGCGTTTCCCTCAAGGCTAAGCCCGGCACGTCCCTGAAGGCCATGATGACCTGGAACTTAAAAGTGGACGAGGCTTTGCGCAAGCATCCCGAGGTCAGACAAGTGACGGCCATTACTGGAGACCGAAGCGGGAGCGTCAATACTGGCCAGATGTTCGTCCGGCTGGTGGACGCCAATAAAAGGACCATGACGACGAGTGAGTTCAAAGACATTTTGCGACGGGAGTTCAAGCCTCTGGATTCCGACCTGACGATTCAGCTCGGCGGCGGCAACCCCGGGCAAACCAGTGCCTTCGACATGATCATCACGGGCACCGACTACGACAAGTTGATCTCTATCTCCAAGGAAGCGATGGAAAGGCTCGGCCGGATTCCCGGTTTGGTGGATCTTTCCAGCAGTTATGAGGGTTCCACGCCCGAATTCCGCGTCCAACTAGACCCCGACAAGATGCGGACGGTGGGCGTCTTGGGCGCGACGGTGGGGTCGGAATTGCGCGATCAAGTGGAAGGTAACACTGACGCTAAATTCCGGGACAACGGATACGAATACGACGTCCGCGTACGTCTACGGGAGGACCAACGTGACCTGGAGAAGGAATATGCGCGCATCCTGGTGCCCAACCAGAATAACGAGCTTGTTCGCTTGTCCTCCTGCGCCAAGCCGGTGGTGGCGGAGGGTCTCTCCAAGATCACCCGGTACAACCGCATAAGATCGATCGAGATCACGGGGGGGCTCGCGAAGGGATATGGCATCGGACCGATCTCGCAGGAGGCGTCAAAGGTAATGGACGACATGAAAATGGAGACGGGCTACCGGTACTTCTTCACCGGTGACACGGAGGACCTGGGTGATTTGAAGACGAGCGTGTTTGTCGCCATGCTCCTGGCGGTACTCCTCACTTACCTTGTCCTGGCGAGCCTGTATGAATCGCCCGTCCTGCCACTCACGATCATGATGGCCATTCCCCCGGCCTTGGTGGGCGGCATTTGGGCCCTCTATCTCACCGGCATGTCCCTGGATGTTTTCAGCATGATCGGTATCGTCTTGCTAATCGGCTTGGTCACGAAGAACTCGATCTTACTGGTGGATTCGGCGCTTCAACACCAGGCCCTGGGTTTCTCGCGCACGGAGGCCTTAGTTCGGGCGGGCCGGACCCGATTGCGCCCCATCTTGATGACGACCCTGGCCATGGTCGCGGGCATGGTTCCGCTTGCCTTGGCCTTGTCGGAGGTGGGGAAGTACCGTCAGGGGATGGGCGTGGTTATTGAGGGCGGTTTGGTTGTGTCGTTGATCCTGACGCTTTTGGTGGTGCCGGCCTTCTATGAGATTGTCGACGACGTCCGTTTGTGGTTCCGCAGGATCCTTCGGATGGATCCGAAAGCGGATGGGGAATTGTCGGCAGTTGGGACGACGAAGGAGGAAGAGGAAGTCGACTTTAAGGACGTAACACCAAGTCCGCATCGCGGGAATGTGGGAGCGTGATGCCCATGGGGTCAAAGGAGGAAAGAACATGATGAAAGTGAACCAAGAGAAGCACTCGGGACAGATGGGAAACATCCTGGCCGCGGCAGTGCGGCTCTTCGCCACGCGAGGTTATCACGAGACCAGCATGAGAGAGATTGCTGGAGGATGTGGCCTCACAAAAGCTTCCATCTATCACTACTTCAAGAGCAAGGACGAGCTACTCTTGGTGATACTTGATCAACAGACAAAGAAATACAAGTTCGGGCGAAAAGAGGTTTGGCATGCACGAGTTGGCCGTCCAAGAAGGCGGTGAAGAAGATGGGCGTGAAGGTGAAGGAAACGTGCATGAAGGAGCACCAACAGGGAATGCCGATGAAAGAATTGGTCCAGAAACTGAACCCGATGGTGAGGGGATGGGTCAACTATTTCAAGGCGGGAAACAGCGCACGGAAGTTCACGGAGCTGGACCGATACGTCAAGGTAAGGCTAAAAGCGGTTTGGTGCCGAAGGCATCAAAGAAGAACATGGCCACCTACGGTGTATCGGAGCCTCGGTGTCTATCAGGCAACCACCGAAAAAGTGTATGTTTGATAGGGTCGCACGCGGATGGTACAGGATTGTCGGAAAGCCGTATGAGGGAGAACCTCACGTACGGTTTGATGAGGGGATGCAGGAGACGGGATGATGGCTAACCTAATCGGGCACGAAGCTGGAAACGGCGGAAACAGCCAAGGGGATGCCTGCACATCACCGCGCCTGTGTTCTACTCTACACCCCGGTGTTCTCTGGTATACGGCGGTGTTTTTCCTGATCTGGGCCGACGATCTGGATGCCCCAAGATTGATCGTGAAGGCCCTGCTGACGGCCTACCTTTTAGTCGGCACCCTGTTGGAGGAACGAAAAATGATCTTGGAGTTTGGCGCGAAAGTGTGGGCTTGCCAGAGGGAAGGTTCGATGTTCTTCCCCTGGAAGTGGTTGGTGAAAAGGTTTGCGGGCGCGAAGCCCTAGACACCATTTGTTACTTGACAATGTAATGGATGTGAATTGATATACGGCGCTATGCAGCTAATTTATCGATTAACCCCCTGGGTAATGATCGCTTGTTTATACCCGTGTCATCTTTGGGGCGCGTCATCGTTCGCCCAGACGCCGACCCCGCCTCCCACGGCCATTCCTTCAACCACGTTCACTCCGACCTGCACGGTGATGAGCTCTTCCACCCCGAGGATGACGGGTGTTTCGACCGCGGATGTCCTTTTCGAGAGCGCGACCACAGTCACCCCGACCGGAACGATAACACCCGTCGCCTCGACCGGCACGCTTACGCCCGACCCTTCGACCGCGAATCCCGGTTATTTGAATACACCCCGCGAGACCCCCCCGGACGCCCTGGCAAAATCTTCCGTCGTCCCGGTTACGGTCGCTCCGATTCCATTGGCCAAGAAAAAAGTCCTCAAGTTTCCCGTGGGACGCAGTCTTGGCGTCGGTTGGCCGTATGTGGGGTTGAAATGGTATTTCAACCGGAGCGTGGGGGCCGAATTCCGTTACGCTACCGGAGA
>CAZSKE010000064.1:0-9054 GCA_964607325.1 uncultured bacterium
TGGCAATAATAAGGCGACATGAAAATCCGGACCCTCTTACTCCAACTTTGGCCGCTCTTTTTTCTCCTCGTCTTCCCGGCATGCCAGGCTAAGGTGCCCCGGGAGCAAGGGGATATCCCCCTGATCAGCGGAGAAAACCTCCGTAAGATCCTGTCCGATCGCAGTGTCCTTTTGGTGGACAACCGGCCGGAGGCCAACTACGCCGAGGGGCATATCCCGGGAGCCGTAAACCTGCCCTATCTCAAACCCGGGGATCCCTCCAATGTCATGACCTTCCAATTTCTCCAGGAAGCCGCCCGGGGAAAACACACGATCATCTTCTACTGCTTCGGGCGCATCCGCGGTCCCAATGCCTTACGCGCCGCCAGGGAATGGGAAATCCCCGCCAAGATGTTCGTCTATAAGGAAGGTTTTCCGGGTTGGATCGAGCAGGGCGGAAAAGTGGAGAAATGAACCGGAACTGGTTGAACTTTTGGCTGGATATGATCCTCCTGCTGAATTTTCTCGCTGTAACCGTCACGGGAGCCGTTCTGCGTTGGGGCGTGGCCTGTGGCTGGGGATGTCGAGACCGGATGTTTGGGGGATGGTCCCGCGCTGAATGGCTGGACCTTCATTTCTGGCTGGCCGTTGCCATCACCGTAAACATCCTGCTCCATATCGCGTTTCATTGGAACTGGATATGTTGCCACTGGCGAATGCGTTGGCCCGGGAAATGCCCCGGTAGAAGCGCGCTGTTTATGAATTTCAGTCGGTAACGGTGTGCAGGATTTTGGTATTTGGTACACTCTTGTCCAAGATAACGGCCTAAAAAGAGACGCCTCCGACTGAAGTAGAATGGGTTTGATGACAGCCCAAAACGGTGGTTCGAAGCCACCGCTACTTCAAACATCCGGAGGCGCGTTTTTATGGTACCACCGACCAGCCTTTTCGCCCAAGTGTTGAAACTCGTTGATCGCACTGTGTTTGAGCGGCTTGTGCGAAAACACGGGGCGGAAATAGGCGCCAAGGGTTTTGGAAGTTGGGATCAGTTCGTCTCTATGCTGTTCTGCCAGATGGGTGCGGCGCACTCTTTGTCGGAGATATGCGGCGGCTTGAAAACCGCCCTGGGGAAGTTGTCCCATCTGGGACTCGCGACGGCCCCGGCCAAGTCCACCCTCGCCTATGCCAACACCGTCTGGCCTTGGGAGTTATACCAATCGGTATTCGACCATCTCCTGCTGAAGTGCCAGGTGTTGGCGGCCACTCATCGGCGGAAATTCCGTTTCAAGAATCCCCTCTACAGCCTGGACGCCACGACGATCGACCTTTGCTTGAAAGTTTTCGACTGGGCCAGGTTCCGGAGGACAAAAGGCGCGATTAAACTCCACCTGCTTCTAGAGCACCAAGGATATCTGTCGTGCTGGGGTAACGTGACCGACGGAAAGGTGCATGAAGTGAAAGTGGCCCAAAAAATGGATTTTCCGGTGGATTCCATCGTGGTGGTGACCGAGCGTACCTGGACTTCGATCTTCTGGCCCGTTGGACGTTTCAAGGCGTGTGGTAGGTGACCTGGGCCAAGGCCAACGTGGCCTACGAAGTCGTGAAACGCCTCCCGGTTCCCCCAAACGGCAATATCGTGAAGGACCAACTGATCCGTTTGACCGGATTTCGGCCGCATGAATCGTACCCAAAAGAGATTCGTCGGGTGGTGATCTGGGATGATGAGCAGGGCCGGGAACTGGTGTTCCTGACCAACCACATGGGTTTCGCCGCCTCGACGGTGGCCGCCATCTACAAGAAACGCTGGCAGATCGAATTATTCTTCAAGGCCCTGAAGCAAAACCTGCACGTGAAAACCTTCGTGGGGACCAGCGAGAACGCCGTCAAGACCCAGATTTGGACAGCATTGATCGCCATGCTGATGTTGAAGTTCCTTCAACTCAAGAGCCTGATCGGCTATCGCCTGTCGAACCTGGCGGCCATGCTGAGGATGAACCTGATGTCCTACCGTGGTTTGTGGGCCTGACTGGACGCGCCATTCAACGTTCCGCTATTGGAACCAATTGAAAAACAGATGGAATTGATGCCCCGATGATTTGGACAGCATCCCGCAGAAAACAGGGGGGCTCATCCCCGGAAATGCTTGAACTTGTCCCAAATCGCTTGTTTGGTGATGGCCTCAGAGGTCAGACGGAGTTATCTTGGATAGAAGTGAATTTAGTATAATGATAAATCATGACTATATCGATCCCGAAAGGAAATCGAGTTCTTCTGTCCATCCTCCTGATCCTCGTAGGATTGGGTGCCGGTCTTTGCCTGTGGCTGGCTCATCCCCTCCGGGCGACCCTTGTCCCGCCGTCAAACAAGCAGCGCTCCACGGCCAACGTCTGCCCTCCGTTCCATCTGAAGGACGAGACCGGGAAGGTTATCGACCCGGTCCGGGGCGTCAACGACAAGGCGCCCTATTCCCCCCGCCGGACCTGCGGCACCGCCGGGTGCCATAATTACGAAAAGATCACCCAAGGGTTTCACTTCACCCAGGGCCGAGGGGAACCTCCACCGGCCGATATGAAGGCCCGATACGACTGGATCACTTCCCCGGGCAACTATGGCGGCAACTGGTGTTCTCCCGCTCCCCTCTACCGCTACCTTTCCCCCGTGGAAAACAAGACCGCGAAAACCATGGACATGACCTCCTTCACATTCATCACGGCAGGGTGCGGCAACTGTCATCCGGGCGGGGGCCCGGTGGAACTCGACCGCAAGAACCGGCGTTACGACGAATGGATGCGCGATCCGGCGTCGGGCATGAAATCCGGGGGTGACAACGGTTTGAACGGCGACTACCACAAAGCCCAATGGTCTGAAACAGGGGTTATGGAGGCCGATTGCCTCCTTTGCCATCTTCCCGATTACAGGCATGAAAAACGCAACGCGGAGCTTAAAAAGCTCAATTTTCGATGGGCCGCGACCTCCGGCGCGGGATTGGGCGAGGTAACCGGGTCCGTCGCCGACAAGAAGAAGCCCGTCGTCGCCTACGACAAGACGAAGTTCAACGAGGACGGCACCCTCATTCCCCGCATGGCCGTGCACCCCCGCAACAAGGCGTGCCTCGCCTGCCATGAACAACCCGGCTGGAAGAAACGGGGGGCCGACTACCGCGCGAGGACCGACGTGCACCTTCGGGCCGGATTGCGTTGCGTGGACTGCCATCCTGCCGGTTCGCGCTCGGTCGATCCCCTCGCCCGGGAACGGGAGGTCCACCAGTTCGGGAAGGGCGATGATCCGGGTGGACGCGTGCGGGACGATTTGGACGGGACCGTCCGCGACTGTGCCGCTTGTCACACGGGCGGCGATTTCGGCGCTCCCGTGGCGCACCATCGAAACCTTCCCCCCCTTCACTTGGCCCGCCTTTCGTGCCAGGCGTGCCACATAACCGAAAAAATGGTGAAACCCATCCAGTTGCAGGCTAGCGATGTGTTCAACCCGGATCCGCTGATCCAGAAAGGGGGCAAACAGCTCTGGACTTTTTACGGCCCCGAGGGGACCTATCGCAACCATTACGGCATCCTCCACATGATGGGCTACGACGACAAGCCGACCGAATCTTTTCGTCCTGTTCTCGCCCGCTACAAAGGAAAAATTTATCCGGTCAACCGGATTCATTCGGCGTGGCCCGGCATCGAGGACGCCAAAACCAAGGGACTTCTTCAGCCGCGGATGACGGACATCTTCAAGATGTGGAGCGAGTACCGGGCCGCCCCGTCCAAACATCCCGACCTGGCTGTTATCCGCGACGACAACGGCGATGGGGTTCTTGAGGTTAACCGTCCTGAAGAAATCGCGGGCTTGATCTCCGCCGTCACCAAACACCTGACCGCCATCGGTTATCCCCTTGAAGGCGGCCGGGTGGTCTGGGTGTCCAACGAGCGCGTTTACAGCTCCGGGACCGAGTTTCGTGCGGTGGAAAAGCACGAATGGGAAGCCTCGCCCTTCGCGAACACGCATAAATACAACCACGATGTCCAACCCGCGCAAGCCGCGCTTGGCTCGAACGGCTGCACCGACTGCCATCACCGAAACGCCCCCTTCTTTACCCAGGCCGTTCTGAAGCGGCCTTTCGACGCCGACCAGGCGCTTCCCGAGTGGGTCCCCAACCACGAAATACTGGGCATTTCGGCCGCCGCTGTGAGGATCGGTGGTTTCCGTGAGTCCCTGTTGAAACCCGCTGCGGGGTGGATTCTGCTTTCCTGGCTGTTGATCCTCCTCCTGCATTACGTCATCTTTGGCAGAAAAGAAAATCATCCAACCGCCTCCGGCGAACCGACGGTTGAGCGGTTCGATCCGCCGCGTCGGTTCGCGCATTACCTGGCCCTTTCAGGGTTCCTGATCCTGGCCGTAACCGGCATTGGTTTCTTTGTCGGTGTTTCCTATCTCAACGGAGCCGAAGCGAGGGCGATCCACGCTTGGATCGGGTGGTTTTTTGCGGTTGGCTGGTTTGGTCTTCTTTTGCTTTTTTTCAAGGATATGTTTTGGTCTACGGGCGACTCAGCCTGGCTGAAACACGCGGGCGGATATTTCACTTCGCGTTCCGATAAGGAACTTGCGGCCGGCCGCTTCAATGCCGGTCAAAAACTGTTTTTCTGGTTCGTGGCCGCGTTGGGATCGATCCTGGTTTTGACGGGGGCCGCCATGGCCGTTTTTCGCGCCCGGCCGGATTTCAACCTTTCAATTCTTTACAGCCTTCATGACCTGACGGCCTTGACGTTTCTTTTGACCGTCGTCACCCACGTCTACCTGGGGATTCTGGCGAATCCGTCTTCTCTCGGCAGTATTTTTGGAGGGGCTGTTGGTATATCCTGGTTACGTGAAAATCATCCTCAAGACCCATCTCACCACCGCGGATCTCCAACGCATCTCGCCAACCGATGAAACTTTGCGAATAACGGATGTATTTCACCCGGGCTTCCGGGGTTCTATGGGTAACCTATTTCAGCGAAAAGGGATCGAGGGATAGGCCAAACGGCATAAGGAGCTTGCGGACATGAATAAGGTCGTTTTGAACTTCTGGCTCGACGTGCTTCTTTTCGTCAATTTCCTTGCCATCACCGCCACGGGCGCCATATTGCGATGGGGGGTTGCCTGTGGGAGGGGTTGCCGTGAGCGTGAGTTTTGGGGTTGGTTCCGTTCGGATTGGTTGGACCTGCACTTTTATCTGGCGATCGCTATCGTCGTCAACATCAGCCTTCATATAGTTCTGCATTGGGATTGGGTCGTTTGCCAGATCAAAAAATGCCGCCCGTGAATCCTTCGAACTCCCGAACCTCTCTTCCAATCGATTCCTATCTCCCGGAAATCGTCCAAGCCCTGGAAACCCGCCACGCGGCGGTGGTGACGGCCGAGCCGGGCGCGGGAAAAACCACCCGAGTTCCGCCGGCCCTTTTGTCCGCGTCCTTCGTGAGGGAACGCGAAATCTGGGTGCTTCAGCCGAGGCGGATCGCGGCCAAGATGGCCGCTTTGCGCGTGGCCGATGAAATGGGGGAGGCGGTCGGCCGTCGGGTGGGATACCGGTTTCGCTTCGAAAAGTGTATCGGGCGGGAAACGCGCCTCATTTTCATGACCGACGGCATACTGCTTCCTTTGGCGCAATCAGACCCGGTGTTGAAGCGCGTGGCGGCCGTGGTGTTGGACGAGTTCCACGAACGCAGTCTGTCGCTGGATCTGGGGATCGGATGGTTGAAGCGCCTTCAAGACGGCCCTCGTCCCGATCTCCGTTTGCTGGTCATGAGCGCCACGTTGGACGCCGGAGCCCTGTCGTCCTATTTGGGCGATTGTCCGGTATTCAAAAGCGAGGGCAAGGTTTTTCCCGTGACCGTGGAATACCACCCCCAACCGCGGGAAGCCGACCTGGGCTTGAAGGTGAAAACCGCCGTTCGACAGTTGTCGTCCCGCGGTGACGCGGGCACGACGCTTGTTTTTCTCCCGGGACTTCACGAAATCAAGCAAGCGGCTCGCGCGCTCGAAGGCATTGACGCCGAGGTGCGGATGCTTTACGGCGACCTTCCAGTCGAGGAACAGCGAAGAATTCTGGGCCCCGCTTCGGGGCGCAAGGTCATCCTTTCCACCAACGTGGCCGAAACATCCCTCACGGTTCCCGGCGTGACGGCCGTGGTGGATTCGGGTTTGACCCGCCAATCCCGCGTTTCTCCCTGGTCGGGTTTGGAGAGCCTCGTCACCGTCTCCGCCAGTCAAGCCTCCTCCACGCAAAGGGCGGGCCGCGCCGGGCGTCTCAAAGCGGGGACCTGCATCCGGCTTTATACGCAATTCGATTTTGAGCACCGCGCGCCCTTCGACGTGCCGGAACTCATGAGGGCCGACTTGTCCAAGGCCCTGTTGGACCTGCTTCTTCTAGGGATCGGGGATTTTGATTCGTTCCCCTGGTTCCAAAAACCAGTCCCGGCCGCTCTCGACCAGGCCCGCGATTTGCTGAAACGTCTGGGGGCGGTGGATGAAAAGGCGGGGCTGACCCCCACGGGTCGACGCATGGCCCGCGCGAGCGTCCATCCCCGCCTAGCGCGGTTTCTCCTGAAAGTGGAGGAACTGGCGCCGAAGAACCCATCGGTCCTGCGCCAGGCCTGCCGCATGGCGGCCCTCATCAGCGAGGAAAAGGCCGAATCGGTGGATCTACTCGAGGAATTTGAGAATTTCAAACCGGGTTTTGAGTCCCGGAAACTCGAGGAACAGTTGGCGCTCTGGTTGGAAACGGGGCCGGAGAAAGCCGGTCGAAAGTCGGCGCCAGCCGACCTCAACCTTTTGGCCAAGGGTTTGTTGGCTGCCTTTCCCGACCGGGTCGCGAAGGTTCGGCCGGCGGGCGGTTCGCAAACGCGTGACAAAACCGGGAAAATGAGGGAATTGATTCTCAGCCAAGGGGGATCCGCCACGGCGCCGGACGGCGCCTTGCTGAGGGGACACGAATACTTCGTGATGGTGGAAGCGCAAGAGACGGCTTCTTCGTCCGCGGCGGGCGCCTTGGGCGCCAGGGCTCAGGCTAAAGCGCGTTCCCTTTGCCCCATCAAGGTGGATTGGCTGTTGGACCTGTTTTCCGACGTTTTGGTCGAGGAGGAATCCCTCGAATGGAACAAGGAAGCCGAACGGGTGGAAGGCTCCCGACGGTTGAAATACGGGACTCTCGTTCTGGATGAAAAACCCTTGGGGCCCGGAACCCGTGGGGCGGCGGCCGAGGAACTGCTTTTCAAGCACGCCCTGGAGGGAGGGGTGGGAGCGTATTGCGACCCGGAGGCTTTATCAGCGTTCTTAAACCGGGTCCGGTTCGTTGGTGAAAGAGAAAAGGACTTTCCCGAGTTTTCCGACGAAACGGCTCGCGAAACCTTGAAAAGCCTATGCGCGGGACGGCTCAGCTTGAGGGATTTGCGCGAAACGGACCTGGTCGGGGTTATGCGCGCCAGATTGAATCCGGCGCAACGGTCCTTGTTGGAAAAACTGGCGCCCACACACCTCGATCTGAGGGGCAGACGTCGTGTGGAGGTGAATTACGAACCGGGAAAGCCCCCCTGGATTCAATCGCGAGTCCAGGATTTTTTCGGCATGCCGAAGGGCCCGGCCGTGGCCGGAGGGGAAGTCCCGGTGGTTCTGCATCTTCTGGCGCCAAACAAAAGGGCCGTGCAAATCACCAGCGACCTCGCGGGGTTCTGGGTCAACCACTATCCCCGGGTGCGTCAGGAGTTCATGCGAAAGTATCCCAAACATCCTTGGCCTGAAAAGCCCACCTAACGGACGGATCCAAGCCTCATTGAAAACCACCGTCGAACGTCACCCCAAACCCACGTCCAAGAACATCATCAACGCGAACCCAAGGATGAACCCGAGGGTCGCGATGTCGCCGTGGTCCCCGCTCTGGGATTCGGGGATGAGTTCCTCGATCACCACGAAAAGCATGGCGCCGGCGGCGAAGGACATGGCGTAAGGGAGCATGGGCTTCACCAAGCAGATGGCGGAGGCGCCCACGACGGCCGCGAGGGGTTCGACGGCTCCCGACCATTGCCCGACCATGAAGCTTCTCATTCGGGAAACGCCACTGGCTCGAAGCGGCATTGAAATGGCCATTCCCTCCGGAAAATCCTGGAGACCGATGCCGACCACCAAGGCGACCGCCGCCGCGAAAGGAATGGCGGCGCTCCCCTGGCAGGCAGCCGCCCCCATGGCCACGCCGATGGCGAGACCTTCGGGGATGTTGTGCAAGGTGATGGCGATCACCAGCAGGGTCGTTCGTTTCCACTTGGTGGGCACGCCCTCGGCTTTTCCGGGGGGAAGAAACAAATGAAGGTGCGGCACCCATCGGTCGATCAGGCTCAAAGTTCCCGCGCCCAGAAGGAAACCGGACAAGGCGGGGAGCCAGGATGGGATGCCCATTTCCTTCGACATTTCGATGGCGGGGGCGAGAAGCGACCAGAAACTTGCGGCGGTCATGATGCCGGCGGAAAACCCCAGCATCGAGCTCAAAAGACGTTGACTCACTTTTCGAAAGAAGAAAACCGTGGCGGAGCCCGCCGCCGTGAGAGTCCAGGTGAAAAGTCCCGCCAAAAGCGCGGCCAACACCGGATGGATCGTTTCGGAGTTACAGCAAAGAGTCATGGCTCGTTTCCGATGAAGGCAGGGATCCCGCGTAAAAAGAATCGAGCGTCAGCATATACAATTCACCGCGCGTATTCCAAGCGGGTAGGTGAAAAAGAATTGTCGCGTCCCGTCAGTGGTCGTGAGAAAGACGCGAAAAGCCGCCAGGAGGGTCGTTCTCGTCATTCCGTTCGACCCGTGGGGATGGAAAGTGGTTTGAAGGAGGGATGGCGGCGATGGAAGATCGTTTCGCGAAGGGGCCGGAGAATGGCCCAAAAACGCCGTTTCTGGTGGATTGCCTAACTTGACTTTTAGGTTCGCTGGTTTAGACTAAGGCCCCCTTACGGGTTTTTTTCCACCCAAGTACCTTCCCCGGTAGCTCAATGGTAGAGCGAGCGGCTGTTAATCGCTAGGTTGTTGGTTCGAGCCCAACCCGGGGAGCCA
>CAZSKE010000065.1:0-9049 GCA_964607325.1 uncultured bacterium
AGCTTGAGTTCATGGCTACACTGTCGGCGAAGGAGTGGATGGGGTACTTGGCTGTCCAGCTTGCCCTTGGTGGGCCTAGGGCCTATATCATGGTGCTAAGGACGTTGCCTATACTAGCCTTTCTCCCTTGGTGGGAAGATGTTATGGACTGGGCAGAGGAGTTTATGAATAAGAACGCCCCTGTTGCTAGCCGTGGTCTGGCAGCTGCACCTGCTTATGTCCCTAAGCTCTTTGGTGGAGAGGTAGCCCCACAGTGGGGGGCTGACATAAGTGCCGCAGCCAGCTTCCAATTCCCATCTGATTGGACAGACTTCATGGGCGTTACTATTAGTGACCTTACTCGCCTGACAAGGGATGTTATCTATCCAGCTTTCAAGTATGGAGAAGTTGTCCCTGAGGATTATATGAAGGGGATGGGTGTAGTAGCTGGAGCCAGATATTGGAACTATCTATGGAAGTACTACAACGCAGAGGACAACACACTGAGGAATGAGCGTGGGCAGAAGATATATGAAGTGCCTGATACAATCCCCTTTATCCTTCAGTCGCTGTCAGGTGTTGAGAACATAGACATGAATAGGATCAGGACAGCCACTCGCATCAATGCTAGACAGCGAGAGAAGCGGTTTGGAGCCAAGGGAAGAGTAGCTGGAGAGATCCTGCGCTATATAGGGGCTGGAAAGGCAGCTGAGATCCCTGAGTCCCTGAAGATCAAGGCCGCTAAGTATGGCCTTGATCTTAGGAACTACAAGGATGAGATCAGGAAGATGAATCTAACTCCTGCACAACGAGACATTCTGGGAACGGAAGTTTTCCACCGTCTGTCTGAGCTTGAGTTGATGGTGACTGATAGTGACTTTGATTGAGATATATAAGTAGGAATGTAGTGGCCAGCTCTTCTGCAGACGCTCGAGCCTCTGGGGCCTGAGGCAAGGAGGTCTTGAGTGTCTGTAGAACGCTAATTACTGCATAGATCGCATCCCTGGTGGCTTGTATTCCATAGTCATCTACTGCCTCTTTTGCCATAGCCATATACTCAGCTCTGTCAGGGTTAGTGTTGTCCTTAGTGGTATAGAAGGAACAACCGAATCCTTCTCCATGAGGCTTTCCACACAACAGCGAATGAAGGGTCTCAGCAATTGTAATTATCTCCTTTGGCACGAAGGAGGCCTCAGCCTCCTCAACAGGCTTTCCCTCTTTCAGTATCTTCACTAGGCTGATAAGATCCTCTCGAGACAATTCTTCCAGTTCCATACTTTTCCTCCCATATAGTTGCACAGTTTGGACAGACATACTTCTCAACCTTTGGAAACTCCCTTCCATCATCATACTTGCACAGCGGGCACTTAATCCCAGTCCTATGCTTATTCCTAGCCTCCATGTTGGCCCCCTTTGTTCGATGATCGAACGAAGCGTTCATTTGTTGAAGTTGAACACACCACGCTTGTCGCAGTACTCAACAACCTTGCGTCCGTTGGAGTAGTTGACACGGGCGAACTCCATTAATACCATAGTCTCAACCATCTTCTCCAACTCATACCGATCAGCATCACGGTAGAAGGTCATCATCAGCTCGCTGAGGTCGATCTCCTTTCGTTCATAGACAGCCCCCATCACTCGTTGGAGGATGTCTGAGGTATTGCTTCTGCCTACACCACCAAAGGTGAAGGGCATCTTTCTCTCCACCATCTCCAGGATGGATAAGGCCTTGCCAAAGTCCCCTTCAGTAATCACCATATCACCAGAGCGACTAGCGCTGAGGATCATGCATAACTTCCGAAGGTGAGTAGGGCGCCTCTCCAGATAGCCGTTAAATCGGTAGTCGTCGAAGATAGGCTTGTCCTTGCTATAGTTAACATACCAGTTTGTATATAGTTCTATAAAGCCCTCAGTGCACTTGAACTCCCCTGACATCATGCAGATCCGCTCCAGGTCAGCGATCAGGGCTTTCCTAAGGGCTAGCTCTTCTTGCGTCTGAAAATCCTCGGGACATATCTTCCCTTTCTTCCACTCGAAAACAAAGATAATTCGGCTAGTAAGACCTCCGCCGATTGCATCTCGTGGTAGTGTAGTTTGCAAGAGCTCAGGTGTTGTTGCGCCGAAGAGATTAACCCAAACCCCGATGATTTCATCAGTTCCCATATTCTTCGTTCGATAGGTCCAAGCGTCTCGGCAGTCGTACCAATCCGCCAGGTCAGCCATAAGAGCTTGGTTGTTGTAGCCAAGGAATACAGTAAGCTCTTGACTGTAGATAGTAAGACTAGTATGAAAGTACATATCCCCAGTCTTAATATCAACCTGAGTGTCGTTGCTCTGCTTAAGCTCACGGATCAATGCCTCCCTTGTTATAGACTCAGCTGCCACCTTGATCTTCATTTCCCTAAGCAGCTTAAGCCCAGGTGTCATGGCCGTTCCTTTCCGACATCCACTTGGCCCAACGAGGACTACGTACATATTAGGATATATATCCATAGTCCCCCACCGTAGTACGCACTTACGCTTCAGGCAGCTGGCAATGACAGAGAGGCCTGTCCAAAGCTTATACGTATAAGGTGGCTCTGAGCGATCCGTTAATAAAAGAAAGCCTTCGAGCCAGTCTTTCAACGCTCGAGAAGTCGTCACGAGAGACCTCCATCATGTTTTTCTTATACAGATTAAAGCCAACCTCAGCACCAGTTGGAATAGTGAACTCAGTGCCACGCCACCTTAGGGGCTGCTCTAGGCTTTCCTTAAGACGGATCATACACTCGGCTTGCTCTTCCCAAGACCATTGCTTGTAGTTCATCTGAAACACAATCGAGTCATGGACTTGAAGGAGAAGCTCCACTGGCTTAAACCACTGCTGATTATAGTAGATGTAGTTAAGCCCACGCCTGTTGATGATGTCAGCGACTGTTGATTGAGGAAAGAAGGCATAGGCCTCCTTGAACATTTCATCTCCCCAACGATCGAGGAAGAGGCACTTACGTCCAAAGGCGTTCTCCAAGACACGGGACTTGCCAAGAGCTGCCCGCACCCAGGCGTGATACTGTCTGACGCCAGGGTAGGCAAGGTGATAACGCTCGACGATGAACTTGGCGTCCTTCTCAGGGAGCTCGTAGTAGAAGCCAAACGTCTTATACCCTAGGTCATAGTTAAGACCATGGTTAGCCTTCTTTCCCCAGAAGCGCCATGTGTAGGCCCCACCACCGAGTGGGCACTTTATCCCTTCTTTATCCTGCTTCTTCACCTCATCAATAGACAGACCGCTGATTAAGCTCCCTGTCATACAGTGCACATCCACACCAGTTGTAAACGCCCTCACCATGTTGGGCTCAGGGGCTATGTTGGCGACTATCCTATTCTCCGCCTGGCTCAAGTCGAAGTTGAATAGCATATAGTCATCGTCGGCCAACAGGTGTTTCCTGAACTCTTCAGGCAAGTTCTGCATATTGGTTCCAGTGTCAAAGATTGTCTCAGACGATGACAGTCTACCAAACTTAGCACCGACAGGGTCAAAAGAGCACCTAAGACGAAGATCAGAATCCAGAGTAACGTCAAGGAAGTGGCTCTTATAATACGAAAGCTTACTGATCTCTTGCAGGAGTCTGGCTTCTTCATATCCCTTTCTGCTAAGTCGCTTAACTGCATTTTTGTCTGCTGTTGGCTTATGTGTCTTCCTATTAACATATGGAGCCTCGCCCTTGATGTTGTAAAAGTATTCTTGGATCTGCTTCGAACTTGCTGGATTGATTTCATAGCCACTGACCTCATGGAGTCGCTTTGTCAGTTCAGATATCTTCACCTCAGCCTCAGCTGACTCCTTATCCATAGCAGGCTTGTTCATCTTTATACCACGGCTTTGCATATAGACGAGAGGGCTGATTAGGAGCCTCTGCTGGTCATATGTCTCGAGGTTGTTATGCTCCTCCAGCTTAGCCTTTATCGCTGGAAGGGCCTCAATACAGACAGCAGAGTCCTTGGCGTTGTAGATCCAGAAGTCCTCCTGATTCCCACCGAACTTGAACCACTTCTTCCCTTCATCCTTGTAGTAAGGCTCCTTTGTATATATGGAGGTTATGAAGTCTAAGCCCTTTGGAAGATCAGGATACATAACCTTCTGTGCGACCATTGTGTCTTCCATATTCCTAGTCACAATACCGAAGCGTTGGTATAGGAATGTGGAGTCAAAGGCCAGGTTCTGGCCAACTTTTACAATCCCCTCATCCCATAGGATCCGACCTATCATACGCCAGATAGCCATCTCCTGGTCAGGGGTGAAGTAGTTATCATAGCCTGACTGGAAGGGGATGCTCATGACCTCGCTTGGGGATAGAGCAAAGGATATACAGGACACCTCAGTCCGCATCACTTCGATGTCAAAGGCTACTATGTTGGCCTCTAAGCATCTGTGTAAGAAGGCCATACTATCCATATATGAGGGCTTTATGTATATGTTCCTCACAGGTAGTCTGACCTCAGGGAAGTGCTGCTCAGCAGCTATTCGCCTCATGTCCCATGCTATGCAGTGGACTAGCAAGTACTGACGCAAGGCAGCTGCAGGATGGACTATTGGGATTACCTTACGTCCCTTATGCCCAGTGTATATGGAGCCTCTGCGCTTCATGATATGCTGCTGGCGAGCTAGGGCCCAAAGTGAAGTGTTGCCGATAGCCACGAGGACATTCGCCCTTATAGACTCCAGCTCATTGTATAGATATTCTTCATACTCTGTATACTCCTTAGTCGCATACACCTGACCTCGCTCAAAGCGAATGAACTGGTCTATGTTATTACCCCTAGGCCTCTCCTTCACTACGTTCGTACAGTAGACATCAGCACGAGCTATCCCAGCGCCTGCAGCGATACGGAAGAGAAGCTCACCAGACTGGCCAACAAAGCCTTTTCCAGCCCGTTCCTCCTCCGCACCAGGCGCCTCTCCGATGAAGGCTATCTTTGCTCCCTTGTCTCCATCAGGGTAGCAGTATCGCTTAGTTGGGTTGTTCAGCATCTTTCTTCTCCCTCTCTGATCCATGGACAAACTCTCCGATTTGGATCTTAGAAACGTCCAGTGTGACGCCTAGCCTGTGGGACAATTTGAAGTAAGCAAGGCAGGCGAAGTGGGCTATCTTCAACATATCTCGAAGGGTCTCAATAGGCCCACGTTGACCACCTTCGAAGCGTCTGGCATACTTACCAATGGCCAGTAGACAGGCCTCAGGTGTCCATTTCTCAACCTCATCATCTGGGCTGTCTCCATACTGTTTAATTGTATACTCTACGATGTGGGAGGTGACTATTGCCGCAAAGTACTTCCA
Organism: uncultured bacterium; assembly: GCA_964607325.1. Taxonomy (GTDB): domain Bacteria; phylum Oederibacteriota; class Muellerivitia; order Muellerivitales; family Muellerivitaceae; genus CAZSKE01. Next base: position 5,298 of record CAZSKE010000065.1, read on the forward strand.
CTCCATGACTCTGTTATACATTATGACATCACCTCCGTAACTCGCTTGTAGATGGCCTTTGTTAAGTGAATATCAGACAGCGCATCGTGCGCGTCACCTTCTCGCTTTATGCCCAGGTACTGAGCCACAGTGCTCAGCTTGAAGTTCTCTAGACGTCTGCGCTCGTGTCTCAGGTATTGAGCGGCTAGGACAGCTACATCCAGAGGAGGCCACCAGAACCAACTGTTGTAGTAGACGTCCTTCATTCTACTCCACATCTCTCGAAGAAAGCGATCATCGAAGCCTATGTTATATCCGATGAGGTTGAATTTGTCTGTCTTGTTATACTTGTTTACATACTGCTCCATTGTCATAAGCAGGGCCTTATACGCCTGTGCATACAGAAGTCCCTCAGCTGTAGCCTTAGGGATGTCATTCATAGCCAATGCACCTGGCTCAATCTTGCATCCTTCAAATGGCCTTATTATTAGATTAAGACTCTCCTTGGTGTCAGAGTCTATCTCAACAATAAGAGCCACCTGAATTATAGCACATACACTAGGATCAACACCAGTTGTCTCCAGGTCCAGATATAGATTCTTTATCATTCTTAGTCTCCTCCTGTCGGTATGACTTATAGGCCTGCGGTCGTCCAGATACAACGCGAAGAGAGTATGCAGATTTATACTCCTGGCTTAGCTCATATCCAAAGGCTGTAAGGCCAATGTTGGATGCTGCAAGTAGAGTATTGCCGCTACCAAGGAAAGGCACCATCACACGACAGCCCTCCCAAGCGAATGTCTGGAGAACGTCTTGGATCATCTCTATTGGACGCTCAGTGGGGTGGATCTTGTTCTGGCTAAACACAGGCTTGAAGCGGAAGACGTTGTTCCTTCCCATCCTACTGATAACAGGATTGCCCTTGCGAGCGTAGAAGAAGGTCTCATAGGTATTGGCCAACAGAACCTCAGGGTGGTTAGCTTGACCAGAGAAGTTCTCCTTCACCCAGATTGCTGGAATCCTTGGGCCCTTGAATCCTGCGCGCATGATGGACTGATAGACAGTCTCAAACCAAGGGTCCTGTGCGAACCAGCAGATGAGCCAACTGTTTTCACTCATCACACGATGGCATTCTTTGAAGAGGTTGGTTAGGAAGGTCTGATACTGCTCCACTGGGACTTCGTTATAGTTCCGTGTGTCCGCCTTTGTGGAGTCGTCTGTCTTCTTAATTCCACTGACTCCAAGCTGGATACCATATGGAGGGTCAATCTCGACTAGATCCACAGAACGATCAGGCACCTTGCTGACTCCATCAAAGAAGTCCATCACGATGTAGTTGTCAATCAGATTCTTATGCAACATATCAGTCGGCGTGTTGGCCTGGCGAGAGGCAACTCGTTTTGCCAGCTCAGCTGTTATTACTTCTTCTTGCATCTTCCTGAGGAGCTTAGTTGCATCTGACTTCGACTTGGCCTTCTCCAACTGAGGAAAGGTCTTAAGGGCTTCAGCAAGAGCAACGTCCTCGGAAAGAGTACCAGCGGAGATTCCAAGAAGCTTGGCGGTATCTCGAAGGGAGACACCTGGAGCGTCTTTTGCTGTTGAAGTTTTTTCTCCATAGATCTTCACCTGAAGTTTGAATATTTCCTCCTTAAGCCGGGAGGCTTCAGCCCAACTCATATCCTTCCGACAGACATTCTCCATCAACTCGATAGATCGCATTTCATATTCGTTAAGCTCTTTATCATAGATTCGCACTGGGATTTCTTGTATTCCAGCCTGACCAGCAGCTTTGAGTCGTCTACCTCCAGCGAGAAGGTCGAAGGTTCCATCTTCGCAAGCACGGACAGCAAGTGGCTGTATGATACCTTCTTTCTTAAGAGAGGCTGCAAGCGTGTCAATATCCCCATATTCCTGCCTAAACCTTTCCCCTACCTTGATTGCTGTGATAGGAATAACCTTTAAGTCTATATTCATTTCTTGCCTCCCAGCAGAGCTTGGACTAGTTTCTCTCTCATCTCAGGATTATCCTTGGCCAAGGCTATGAGCTCGTTGAGGCCAAGCTCAGGCGTCGCCTTTGGCTTAGGCTCAGCCTTCTTCTTTGGAGCACTTGTTCTTGCAACAGGTGTCCTACGATTCTGGCGAACTTCCATCAGCGCTGCTTGAAGCTGCTCGTCTGTCATGTTCTGAATCGTCTTGCGCAGGTCCAATAAATCCATCTTTACCCCCTCTCCTCAGCAGGTCTAGTGCTGTTATCTTCCCCGTAAGCAGGGCACCAAGGATTATGTCTCCATGCTGTTCTGTTAGGGTGACTACCTGCTCTACCAGAATCCGCATGATACGACCACCTAGGCCCCAGGGAACAACAGCATCCCACCTCTTCTTCATCACCTGTGGTACATCTATTGATATTCGTCTGCCTTCCATCATTATCACCTATGTTCGGGGATCGAACAAAGGGCGGGCTGTGCTAGCCATTTACCCTTGCCCTTTATGTCCCATGCCGAGGACATCTAGCACTAACCCGCCCTATGTTGTTAACTATTTGGCGACGACGAACTTCTTGATCCGGTTCTGCTTCCCGAACTCGACTGAGTCTTCCTCAGCGAGGATAGCCCAGGGAGTGGCCCCGATCAACTCATCGACGTTGTTGACGTTCTCCACACCACAGGCGCGGAAGAAGTTCTGGATCGCAGCCAGACGGCTGTTCTTCTTCTTCGAATCATCCTGCTGGGTCGGGAGCATCATGACGTGAGAAATGTCCTTCGCTTTGGAGTTCGCAGGGATGTCAAAGCGAACCTGCAGATAGTCACCACCTGTCTTCTCACTGTGACCAATCCTGCACTCGAGGACACGAAGCTGCGCCTCACCTGCTGCGACGGTTTCCGGCTCATAGACACCATTGAAATCTAAAAACATACTTCACTCTCCTTTCTTAAAATGGTTTATCTTCTATTATATACCCTGCCTTCTTCAGCAACGCTTTTACATCCTGGTCTTCATACGTCTGAAAGATCCCTCCTTTCCCCAGTCTTGTTCTTGCTCTAAAGAGCCCAGTGTTCCTGGTTAGGAACTTGTAGGTGACGCCAGCACTGGACTCAGTTGTCTGGCAATAGTAGATCTCGTCGAACAGGATAGGAATCCTGTACTTAAGCTTGCCGATGAACAAGGGGCCAACGAACATCCTGCCAGTGGCCTCATCCTTATCAGTGTCCTCATGACAGATCATAATGAAGTCGCAGGGGAGTGAGGTCATATCCTTGATGGCGTTCTCAAGCATAACCATCGTTGGGAGGTAGTCGTTCTGCTGAGGTGTCCCACCTGTTCTGTTAGCCCTCTTCAATGTCTCATTCATGAAGGCTCCGGAGAAGGTGGTTCCAGAGTCAATAGCAAAGGTGCCAATCTGCTCGAAGATTCCACCCCGCTTCAGTCGATCATACTCACGATCCCAGGCCATTGCTACTGATGGACGCTTAGGATCCTCTCCCTCAAATCGTGTATCAGCAATGACCTTGCCAGATGCGATCTCATCCCTGATGGTCTTAGTTCCACCAGGGTCGAAGGAGTGTACGAGAACAGGCAGCCGACAAGTCTTCAGGGCGTTAGTCTTTCCCGATCCCATAGGTCCATACCATAGGGCGTTGAAGGAGTTAGTACGAGCGTTGTCCTTGTACATTCCCCTTTTTTCGTCTAACGTCTGTTTAATGTCAAGAGGCATTACTTCTTCACCTCCTCCTTCTTCCCAGCGCCTACCTGCACATGACTAACAACAGGCT
>CAZSKE010000066.1:0-9045 GCA_964607325.1 uncultured bacterium
ACGCCGATCACCACCGCGATTGCCTTGCCCGCGGTCGTATCCCCCTCCACCGCCCTCCTCGTAGTCGCCTCCCGTTCCGCTTTCGGCCGTGTCGTATCGTTCCCAGAAATCCGGCCCCAATTCCGGGGCTTTTTTCATCTGCTCGACCATGTCGGGAGATCGTGATTCGCGGGCTTTTTCCACCGACGGGTCGTTGACAGGATCCATCTCCTCTCGAGCGAGGATTTCGGAATTTTCCGCCAGGGGTTCCGTCGCGGCGCGGGGGGCTGACGACTCCTCGTCCTCCTCCAAGGCGGGATTCTCGACCATCTCCTGGTCGATCCATTCCTGGAGCTCGAGGGTGGACATCTGGAGGATCTTGAGGGCCTGCTGCAGCATCGGCGTCATGACGATGCGCTGTTGCATGTGCTGGCCGATTCGGATTTCCTGACGCATAAGCGGTGCCAAGAATAGGAGATGACTGCCCAGCAAGAATTATACCCTGTTAATCATTTCAAGAACCATGCCAATAAAGGCAACGGAGAGGCATAAAAATCAGTTAGGCGTTCGCAGGTTAAGGCGGAAAACAAACTCCTCACGCCTCACTGTCTTTTCCATCCGCCCACTCGTCTTCTTCCAACCGTGGTTCCCGCTTCTGGTTCAACTCCCACTGGCGAATCCAGAAGTCCAGATCGAAGGGGGGGGGGGATTCCGGCGCCGCGGGAGGGATCACTTCCCCGGCTTTCATGGTCCATTGGAGGGTCCTGAAATTCGAGGGACTTCGAAGGGGATCGTGCTGGAATAAAACCAGATCCGCCTGGCGACCCTCCACCAAGGCGCCCAACTTGTCCGAGGCGCCGAGAATTTCCGCCGCGTCGGAGGTGGCCATCTTCAGGCACTGGAAGGGCGACAGGCCCGCCTTCTGGAGATCCTTCCACTCCTCGACCGAAACCCCGAAAGGCATGTGGGGGTTTCCCGCGTCCGTCCCGTAGGCCACCTTCCCGCCGAAGGAAAGGAACCTCTCGAGGTTTTTGACGGCCTGCAGATGGCCTTCGCGGAACCCGGCCAGGCACCGGCATCCAAAGGGATGGTCCTGGCGGCGTTTCCATTCCTCGGCCCAACCCAAATGCGCGTGAAGCGTGGGAAGGATGACCATGCCCTTTCGGGCCGCCTCCTTCCAGACGTCGTCCGGTATTTCGCGCGAGGGGATGTGCGCGGCCTCGTCCACGCCGCCCTTGAGGCAAAGCTCGAAATCGCGCGCGTCGGTCAGGTGCGCGCTCACGCGCCTTCCCATGGCGTGCGCCGCGTCGGCGACGGACTTGACCTCGGTCTCGGACAGGCAGGGCCCCAGTTCGTGCTCCAGCCCGATCTTCACCAGGTCCAGGTCCGACAGAAGCAGTTTGCGGACCTTTTCCTGCGCCTGGTAGCGTCCCGTCACGAAGGCCGCCACGTCGGGTCCCCACACAGTGGCCGGGTAACCGCCCTCGCAGGTGACCACGGGTCCCGACGTGTAGATGCGGGGCAACCCCGGCGCGCCACGACGCTCCTTCAGTTTCCATTCCACGGCGTGCAGGACCGGGCTGGCCATGTCACGCACCGTGGTCACACCGCTGGCCAGGAAACTGTGGAGGGTTTTTTCCGCGGCCAGGGCGTGCACGTGAAGGTCGATGAGGCCTGGGATCACGAAGCCGCCGGCCCCGTCGATCCCTTGCGCGGCCGTGTAGCCCGGGGCGCCCGCCTTGGGCCCCGCGTAGACGATTTTGCCCCCCTTGACGAGGACGAGCGCGTCGGACACGGGTTTTTCGGACAACCCGTCGTGGAGGGTTACGTTTTGGAGGGCGATAGCTATTTGCAGCAAAACGGTCCTTTCAACCTCATCACGTCACTAGAACAAATCGTTCAAAAAGGGCTCGCAGGGACCTTTGTTTTCCAGTTTCCAAACAGCGTTTTGTTCGCCAAGGACGCTCATCGCCTCTCATCTCCCGTATTTGCCCCTGGGTTCCGCCAAAAGGCTCTCGGCGGGAACGTGCAGGTCCCGGTAGAGGTTCCGCATCATGGCGGTGGACAGCCCGCGTTTGCCGTTCATCACCTCCGAAACGCGGTTTTTCCCGCCCAACGTCTTCGCCAGGGAGGAAGGCTTCAAACCCAACTGTTCCAGGCGGAACTTGACGGCTTCCATCGGATCGGGCTCCCCGACCGGGTGGCGTTCCCTCTCGTACGCCTCGATCAGGACCGACCACGTCTCGAGTTCCTCGGCTTGGACCGATCCTGCGGGCGAATCCCACAACCTTTCCACACGCCTGAGCGCGGATTGGTGGTCCCTTTCGGTTTTGATGACTTTCGGTTTCATGCTCAAGTATTCCTTGCATCGACGCGGTCGTATTCGGCATGCGTGCCGACGAACCGGATGAATACCAGCCCGATGTCGTAACGCACCGCCGCGATCAACCGGTATTTGTTGCCGCCTAGGTTGAAGACCACCCGCCCGCCCGGAAGGATGCTGGCCGAAGGGTAGCGCCGTTTGATGTCGTGCGGGTCCTTCCAACGGCCCGTCACGGCCTCCTTGAACCAGCACTTCAAGGGTGTCTCGGCATCCCGGCAGGACGGCCGTTGCCAGAACTCCCGGAGACGCCTTCGGCTTATCACTCGCATGGCCCATTCTACCGCAGAGTTCCCAAAATGGGAACTCTGTCCCGAAAAAAAGGGTCCGGTCCCCGGAAGGGACCGGACCCTTGGAAACGGCGCCTCAGACCCTGACGGGCACGCCGGACTTGCTATGCTTGGTGACGAACTCCTCGACCAATTCCTTGGCCTCGGAATCCGGGTACTGCACCGGCGGGGTCTTCATGAAGTACGACGAAGGCCCTTCCAGTTCGCCCCCGACCCCGCAGTTCTTGGCCAGCATGCAGCACCGGATGGCGTCGATCACGATGCCCGCGCTGTTGGGGGAATCCCACACCTCGAGCTTCATGTCGATGTTCACCGGGATGTCGCCGAACTCGCGGCCCTCCATCCGGATGTGGCACCATTTGCGGTCCTCGAGCCAAGGGATGTAGTCCGACGGACCGATATGGATGTTCTTCGGTTCGATCGGGTGCGCCATCTGGCTCACCACGGAGCCCGTCTTGGAGATCTTCTTCGACTCCAAACGGGTGCGTTCCAACATGTTCATGAAGTCCATGTTGCCGCCGAAGTTCAACTGGTAGGTGCGGTCCAGCATCACGCCGCGGTCGCTGAACAGCTTGGTCAGAACGCGGTGCGTGATGGTGGCGCCCACCTGGGCCTTGATGTCGTCGCCGATGATCGGCAAACCGGCGTCGCGGAACTTCTTCTTCCACACCGGATTCGAGGCGATGAACACCGGCATGCAGTTCACCACGCCCACACCGGCCTTCAGGCACTCGTTCATGTAGAACTTGGTGGCTTCCTCACTGCCGACCGGCAGGTAGTTCACCAGGATGTCGGTGCGCGTCTCCTTCAGCACCTTGGCCACGTCGACCGGGGCTTCCTTCGACTCCGTGATGGTCTGCCGGTAGTACTGGCCCAGGCCGTCCAGGGTGTGGCCACGCGACACTTTGACGCCCAGTTTGGGCACGTCCGCGATTTTGACGGTGTTGTTAATGGGATCGAAGATGGCGTCGCGCAGGTCCTTGCCGACCTTGGTGGTGTTGACGTCGAACGCGCAGACGAACTCGATATCCCGCAGATGGTAGGGCCCGATCTTGACATTCATCAGGCCTGGCACGAAACCACCCTCTTCGGTCTTGCGGTAGTATTCGATGCCTTGGATCAGGCTCGTGGCGCAGCAACCCACGCCCACGATGCCCACACGAATTTTAGACGGCATGTACCGGCCTCCTTGCAACCGCCGCCTTCCCCCTTGGGTTTCGGGGAGGCGTTACCGGCGTTTCGGACCCCGCTTGTTCGACCTCGACTTCGGGACTTTCGCCCCTAAGCGAGACCGTACGAGCAGGATGCGTTGGACCACCGTCACGGCCGAACCGGCCGCCACAAGTCCCAACGCCCAATGCAGTTGGCCTGTCCACATGCCCAGCGCGAGAAGGACGACCCGACCCGCCCGGGTGAGAACTCCCACCCGACACTCGAGACCCAAGCCTTCGGCCCGGGCCCGGGTGTAGGACACCATCTGGGCCAACAAGCACGCCGCGAACGCCAGCAAAACGTAGGCTGGTTGCTGAAGCCAGTAATAATAAAGAATGAAACCGGCGAAAACGATGGCCTCGGAAACCCGATCCATCGAGGAGTCAAGGAAAGCCCCGAAGGGCCGCCTCATCCCCTGGTTACGCGCCAACGCCCCATCGAGGGTGTCGAACGCTCCGGCCAGCAACAGCCAAAATCCGGCGAGAAACCCGTGTCCCTTGAGGAACGCCCACGGGGTGACCACCGTCAACGCCGTCCCGAAAAGGGTCAGCATGTCGGGCGTCACACCCCAACCGGCCATAAGCCGGGTGAAAGGCGCCAAAAACCGATCGAGTCTGTCTTTAAACGTCATCTTTCGGTTGGCGTCCGTGGGTTCCTTCTCGTGGAAAAACTGGCTTCCACCGAAAATCACGGTACTCTACCCGCCCTCCGAAGGGGGTGTCAAGGACGGGCTCAACCTGTTTTTGTCGAAACTAAAAGGGTTTTTCATTCAAATATTCCGGTAACGGGCCCACAATCCCGGAATGCGTTGGGGATCCTCACTCCAAGTATCACTACAAGCGGGATGCCAAACCGTTTTCAGCGCCCGGCTCGTCGCTGAATTACATATGGAAGCGAATTCACCCCGTTTCTATGCGCACGAGTGGGGGTGGATGATGATCCGGAAAAGGCCGAGGTTGAATTAAAGAGAAAACTTCTCGCCAAGATATAGTTCGCGGGCCTGGGGGTTCGCGGCTAGGTCGGCGGCCGTTCCGGACAACATAATGCGGCCCTCGTACATCAGGTAAGCCCTGTCCACGATGGAGAGGGTTTCACGGACATTATGATCGGTGATGAGAATGCCGATCCCCTTGGATCGCATGTGCTTGATGATGGTTTGGATGTCCTGCACGGCGATGGGGTCGATACCCACAAAAGGCTCGTCGAGCAACATGAAGGCCGGTTGAAGCACCAAGGCCCGCGCGATCTCCGTGCGCCGCCTTTCACCCCCCGACAAGGTGTAAGCCTTCTGTTTGGCCAACCGCGCGATATTGAACTCTTCCAACAGGGTCGCGAGCCGTTGTTTCCTATCCGACGCGGTCATGGGCGTCAGCTCCAGGATGGCCATGAGGTTTTCTTCCACGGTGAGTTTTCGGAAGATCGAGGGTTCCTGGGGCAGGTATCCGATGCCCAACCGCGCCCGCTTATACATGGGCAAATGGGTGAGATTCTGGTGGCCGCCGTCCTCATCCAGGAAAACCCGCCCCGAATCGGGTGAGATCAGGCCCGTGGTCATATAGAAAGTCGTGGTCTTGCCCGCCCCATTGGGGCCCAACAGCCCGACCACCTCGCCTTGGCGAACCTCGATGGAGACTTGATCCGCCACGCGTTTCTTGTTGTAGGCCTTGATCAGGCCGTCAGTACGAAGTTTTTTCAACGTAATACCTTCCACTTGGAATCATTGGGCCGCTCGGGCGCGCGCGTAGGCGTGGGCGTGGGTGTGGGTGTCGAAGTCTCGGCCGGAGCCGCCGGAAGAGCCGTGGGCATCGCCGTCGGGGACGGTGTCGGTTTGGCCGCGTTCCGCGAGCCACCGGAAGCGCCGGGGGAATGGCCCGCGGGCCGCCCCACCGCCGACACCGACCCTTTCCCTCCCCCAGGCGGGGGAGTCGGGAAAAAGACAGCCGCCACATCCCCTTCGGCCACTAGGCGTTTCTCATCCAGAAAAGCCGTCAAACGTCGGCCCGTGACTTCCCCGAAATCGTTGAAAGCGCGCGGCTCCCCCTCCAGGATCACCTTGCCCTCGGATTTCAGGTACGTGGCCCTCCCCGCGACGGCCTTTCCGTCGCCGTGGGTCATCCGGACATCCTGGTTGGCCAGCGCCATTTGCTGGTCGCTGTAGAATTCCATTTGACGGCTATCGAGGGTGACGGGCCGGTCTTCCTTATCCACCGTGGTGAGTTTCGGCTCCTCGTGCGCGCTAATGTATCGCATTTGGTCCTTGTAGTCCAAGTGGCCGCAGGAAAGCGTGGCGGCCATTTCTTTATCCACCACGGTCACGTCGGTTTCGGCGGTGGCCTCGCGGTTTCCCGAAGTGGCGCGGACTTCCGAGGCCCTCAAATCCGTGCCTCCGTGCATGACCCGCACGTCGCCCTTGAAGAGCGTCAGGCCCGATTCGCGGTCGTAAACCAACTCGTTGGACCGTATCTCCACGGGTTTCTTGGGCGTGATTTTCAGGTCCCGTTCCTTGTCTTTTTGCGCCTCGGCCCGAAGCCACGCGGCCCCAAAGAGTAACGCGACCGCCAGGGAGACGGGAAGAATACGTGGGTATCGGCGTTTCAACCCCGCCATTTCTTTTTGCACTCCAAGAACTCCAAGGGCTGTAATCCGGATTGTCCTCACCAACCGCCATCCACTTCAGAACTTCTTCGGTTTATCGAAGCTCTCGATTTCCTTGATGTCGCGTACCCGCGTTCGGACATCCTTCTTGAAACGGATGTTGTTCAGCCTGGCGTCGGCCTCCATGCCGGTGGCGGTGATGTCGTCGAGGCCCTTGAGGATATGCACTCGGCTTTCCGTGGTGATGGTTTCCGACTGGGAAACCCATCTCAGGCGGTCAGTGGAAAGCTTGACGCCGTTTTCCGCGATCAGCTCCACGTGACCCTCCGCCGAGGTGTCCTGCGTCTCGGTCTGGATGACGCCCTTGTCGGCCGTCAAGGTGGAGACGATCTTGCCCTTCTGGAAATACTGGACATAAATGTCTTCCGCGAAGGCCTTCTGGGTCTCTTGATAAAGACGCGCCTGGCGGGCGTACAGTTCCCACTGCTTGACGCCCCGCAAGGAGGAAACCAGGCGGAAACCCTCGATCAAGGCGTCAGGGGCCTTCTCCCCCTCGGGCATCCTCGTCCAATCGTCGTCGGGCTTGTTGGTCTTCTGGACGGTCAAATACAACCCCACCGTGCAAACCAGGAGGATGATCCAGATCCACAACCGCACCGCGGGTAGGCGTGGTTCTGTTTGAACGGGGTCCGCCGGCCTCAGGCCTTCATCCTCAAGAGTGGGTTGTTTCTCGGCCAAGGTCATTCCCCGACGGTTGATACCTTGATTCTAGCAAAAAACGATGAGTCTTCTTCATAACATGTGGACGGGATGGAGAAGGCCCATAACCATTTAGACGGTCGTGATCGGCTTTTTCGTCATCCCAGAAACTCCATCACCTCGGGGCTTCGCGCCCGAAGCCGAAGGCGAGGGTGCACACCCATTCCCACCGGACCTACTCGCCCGGCGGTCGCGTTTTCCACCGGTCGTGCATCCACACCCACTGGTCGGGATAAGCGCGCACATAGCCTTCGATGATCTCGGTGTATCGGCGGACCGTTTTGCTCACGTCGGCGTCCGGATCGCCCGTGTCGGGAATTTCCAATTCTGGCTCGACACGCAACTCGAACCGCCCATCGGGGTCCCGGATCAGGAAGACCGGCACCAGCGCGGAGCCCGTCTTCTTGGCGATGCGCACCGGCCCCGACTGGGTCCAAGCTTCGCGGCCAAAAAACGGCGCGAACACCCCGTCGTCGCCCGTGTCCTGATCCATCAGAACACCGATCACGCGGTTCTCGGACAACGCCTTCAGGATTCCCTTGAGGGCGCCCCCGCGCTGGATGACGGGGCCGCCCCATTTCGAGCGGAATTCGGTGATCATCCGGTCCAACCGGGGGTCGTACAGGGGCTTGGCCACGACCGCGATGGGGACGCGCGAACCCACGTACGCCGCCAGGAGTTCCCAATGGCCCAGATGGGCCGTAACCGCGAAAACGCCTTTCCCCCGCTTGAGCGCCGCTTCCAGGTGTTCCCATCCCCGCGCGCGGGACACTTGCCGCGCCACACGGTCCCGGGACCAACGGGACCAGGCGATCATCTCGAAAGCGTTCCGCCCCAGGTTTTTCCAACACCCGATCGCCATCCGCCGGATATCCCGCTTCCCCACCGAATCGCCGAAAGCCAAGCGCAGGTTCCCGAGGGTCTTGCGGCGTTCCTTCCCGGCCAGATAGAACCCCGCCCACCCCAGGGTTTTTCCCAAAAAACCGAGCGCGCGCCTCGGGAGAAAACCCAACGTCGAGACGATGACGCGGACGCTCATATAGATAAGGTGGTTCTTGGTTCTTTGGAGGAAAGGCCGTGACCTGGAATTCCAGACTTAAACTCGAAATGATGAATCAAGCATGAGGGATTTTCCGGCCGTTCATTCCTCGTTCTTGATCGTTTTTCAATCCATCTCCCGGATGGACCGCTCGTAGGCCGCGCGGGCCTCCATCCATTTCCCCTGGCGTTTCAAGAGGGTTTCCACGGCTTCGCGGAAAACACCTCTGCCCCCGGCGGCGCGGGTCACGGTGTCCGCCGCGGCCCTGGCTTCCGGGCGCGCGTCGGCGGGCGCCACCGCCCAACCCACCGCCTTCAGAAGGGGCACGTCGATGAGGTCGTCCCCGAGGTAGGCGATCTGAGAGAGGGTGAGCTTCCGGGAGCGGCACCAGTTCTCGGCCGCCCTCACTTTGTCCATCCGGCCCATCAAGAGACGGGCTACGCCCATTTTGCGCGCGCGAAAAGCCACGGTCTTCGAGACGCGTCCTGTCAGCCACACCACGGGGATACCCGCGGCCTCCGCCAAACGTTGGCCGATCCCATCCCGCACGTCGAACGCCGTCGCGTGATCCCCGGGCCGGGAGCCGTAATAAATTCTTCCGTCCGTCAAAACCCCATCGACGTCCGTGATTATCGCGCGGATGCTCGTGAATTTGGAGGAGGACATTAGGACCATCCGATCGCCGGACAATCCCGGCGTTTAAAAGGGGACTTTGTTCACACCCTGTCCCCAGGCTGAAGCCTGGGGACAGTAGCAACCCAAAAGGGTTGCAAAGCACGCCAGTAGCCACG
>CAZSKE010000067.1:0-9022 GCA_964607325.1 uncultured bacterium
GGGACTGAGGCAAGGGGCCAGGACCAGATGGCCGTAAGCGCTCGAGTCGGTGGAATTCTTGAACTTGCCATTCCACATCAATTGGCTCTCCCGGCATCCTCCGACTCGATCGAAATTCACGGCCACGTCGAACCCATAAGTGACACCGATCGCCGGGGCCGGAAAAGTCGATTGGAGCTGGAAAGCGAGCCATGGATAGGCGATTTCGAGGTTGTATCCCTGGCCGTTCACGATGGAAACGCCCATCTGGACGGCGAAGACGCGACCCAAGCGCTCGACATAGGTCGAATCGCCCGCCCGCGTGACGAACCCGAAATCATCCGAGGACGCATTCAAGGACAAGGTCGTGGATTTGTTGTTGTTGAGGTCGAAATACGTCTCGATGGAATCGTCCTCGTACCGATAATCGCCCGAATCCGAGTTCACCTGGGACGCGCCCAGGACGGACACGGCGAGGTAAAGGTTGTTGGTATCCCACCGGGTTTGGAAATAGGCGCTTTCTCCCGCCTGGAGGGAACCGTAAACGGTCTTGGTGAGTGGAGTCCAATCGTCCGCCGACCAAGCGGCCTCGTTGAAGACGCCGTCCGTCGTGATGGATCCCATGCAGGACCGGGACATCGAAAAACGGATCTGGGGGGTGGGAGTGGGAACGATGGTCTGGACGGAAAACAAGTTGGACTTGGGAATGATCACCTGGGCGTTGTTGATAAAGAAAAGACTCGGACTGCTCCAACGCAATTGGACGCTGTTCGAGGCGTTCCCCAAGGAGACGTCGTAGTATTCCAGCGTCACGGGCACCGAGACGCCCGCCGTGAGATTGATGGGCGTGGAATTGAAATCCGTCGCGGTGGGATGGAGGGACCACTGGTTGAGGATCTGGGTGTGGTTCACCCAAAGGCGGGCGCCGTCGCTGACCTGGACGGCGAAGGTGTAAGGCTCGCTATAAGGGGGCAACACCCAGCCCGTGTAACGCGCGCTGAAATTGCCCGGCGGGACCGAGGGATCCGGCGAGCACCAATACCAGAAGTTGTTGACGTTTTCCTCGACCTGGGTGAAGACGGGCGTTCCGGTCAGATTGAGGTTGGAGTAATACCGCGCCCATAAACCGTCGCCCGAGGGCGCCGAATAAGCCGCGGTGGGGCAAAGGGCACACCCCAGCCAGACGGCCGCGAAGAATCGCCGGCCGTCTTTTTGGAAGGAACGGCGCGTTTTCATGACCCGGCCTCAGTCTTTCACCGGGAGGGAGGTCAGTTTATAACCCACCTGGGAGATGGTCTCGATGCGCTTGCCTTCCGAACCCAGCTTGTTTCGGAGATGTCCCACATGGACGTCCACGACCCTCGGCACGATGGCGGTACTGGGTCCCCAAGCCAGTTTGACGATTTCGTCCCGGGTCAGGGCTTTGCCCTCGTTCATGAGAAAGACCTGGAGAATGTCGAACTCGCGCAAGGTCAGCTCCAAAGGGCGGCTTTTGCACCAAGCCTCGTGGGAATGCGGAGAGAGACGAAGAGGGCCGGACACGAGATCGTCGCGGCCTGTCGGGGGCGAGGGGGATTTTCTCCGGAGAATCGAGCGGGCCCGGGCCAGGAATTCACGCTCGTTGAAGGGTTTGGGAAGATAGTCCTCCGCTCCCGCCTCGAGGCCCGCCACGATGTCGTCGGAGGAACCGCGGGCCGTGAGGATGAAAACGGGGATGTCCTTCGTCTCGGGAGCCGCCTTGATTTCACGGCAGAGATCCAAACCGTCGCCGTCGGGCAGGTTGAGGTCCAACACCACGAGATCCGGGGGGTAAACCCGCGCCGATTCGCGTCCCGACTCGTAAGTGGCGGCGGTACGAACCTGGTATTGCTCCTTCAAAAGAAGGTCGCGCGTGAGGGTGAGGACCGCCGGATCGTCCTCGATAATGAGCACCTGGGGGATTTTCACTTGGAGCCCTCCTGTTTGCCGCCGAACCAGTTCGGGGACCGGGGTTGTTTGGGGAGACGCACGAAAAAGCAGGAGCCCTTCCCCAACGCGCTTTCCAGGGTGACGCGTCCCCCGTGGGCTTCCACCAAGCCTTTGACGATGGAGAGCCCCAAGCCACTCCCTTGCTGGGCGGGATGATCCTTGGGTTGTTTGACCCGGAAGAACCTGTCGAAGATCAAGAGGTGGTTCGAGGGGTCCACGCCGATGCCGGTGTCCCGGACTTCCAGCACGAAGTCGCCGTCGGCCTCGTTCAACACCACCTCGATCGACCCTTGGGAAGTGAACTTGAGCGCGTTGGAGATGAGGTTCATGACGATCTGCCGGAACATGGTGACGTCCGCCACGAGGGAGATGTAAGGCACCTTGCGCGTCAACTTGAGATCGACGCCTTTCTCGCGGGCCTGGGATTGGTAAAGAGTCACCAACTCGCTGGCGTGGGCCATCACGTCCACGGGCTCGAAATAAGGCTTGAGCTGGGCGGCCTCGATGCGCGAGACGGTCAGGAGATTGTTGATGAAGGTGATCAAATGTTGCGTGGCATTGGAGATCATCAGCAGGTATTCGGACTGTTTATCGTTCACGGGGCCCGCGTCCCCGGCTTGCAGGTAGTTGCTGGCGCTTCGGATGGCGTGCAGAGGTGTCCCCAGGTCGTGGGTGACGCCCGCGACGAAGTCCCGCTTCATCTCATCCAGATCCTTCAACTGAAGCGTCATCGAGTTGAAATCCCGGGCTAAATCCCCGATCTCGTCGGCACGATTCACCGCCACCAGGGATCCCAGTTGACCCGAGCGGACGAGACGGGTTCCATCCCGAATTTGCTTCAAAGGCTTGACGAGTTGTCGCGCCACCACCCAGGACAACAGCCCGCCCAGAAGAAGGGCGGCCGCGGCCGCGAGAAGCCCCAACCTTGTCCAACGGGATGACTGCTGTTGGACCGCCAGCTTCCAGGCTTCCTCGGAGTAAGCCAAGGCCACCCAACCGGCGCCTTTGGGCTTGGTGGGGGTGTCGAAATGCTGGTACCAAAGCACCGCGCGGACGCCGTTCTTGAGCGTCAGGAGGGTGGACCGGGGGCGGTCCCAGGCCGGTTCTAGATTCAAGGCGATCGCGTCTTTTTCAAAGGTCGCGGGGTACGACAACACGAGATTCCTTTTCGGATGTCGGTAAGCCGAGAAGACGATGGAACGGTCCGAGGATTTGAACCGCATGAAGTTCATGACGGCCACATCCTCCTGCTGGAGGGCCGCTTCCGTGGCCGCCAAGGTGAAGGACGCCAACGCCTGCTGTTGGGTCTTCTCCATTTCCCGGTCGAGGAGGCGCCGGGCGCCGCCGAAGAGAAGGGCGAACGAGACCAAAAGGGTGAAAACCACCAGGGCGCCATGGCTGAGAAGGAATCGTCCGGTGAGTTTCATGGGGCAGTCCCTTCCGGGGCGGATGGATTCGAGCGGAAACTTGAAAGCTCCAGCTTGGCCCGCACGAGGTTGTTGAGAGCGTTGACGTGCTGGGGATCGGCGTTCAACGCCTCTTCCCAGAAATTCACCGCCTTCCGGGTATCGCCGGAAAGGTAAGCCTTCAGGCCCCTCTCGTAGAGATCCTGCGCCCGGGCTTGATCGTCGGGAGAGGCGGTTTTGACCCGGGAAGCGCCCGTCTCTTCCGCCTCCAACTTGGCCTTGACCTCCGTGTTTTCGGGGTCCACTTGAATTACGCGTTTCCAGGTCTCGCGCGCCAGGTCCGAACGCCCCTTGCGAAGGTAGATTTCCGATTCGGCCAGCAAGCGTTCCACCAGCGGGTCGCTCCCTTGAGTCGCGGGGGCGACGGGAGCCGGTTGGGTCGTGAGGGCCTTCTCGAAATTCGCGAGGGCTGGGTCGTTCGGATAAAGGTTCTTGGCTTTCTGGAAAACCTGGCCAGCCTCCTCGCGGCGGTTTTGCGCCGCCAGGGCGGCGGATTGCCTCAACCAATCCACGACCCGGGGATCGGCCAGGGCGCCCGAGGGCGCGACCGATGGGGTCAGTGTCCGCAGTCGGTCGCGCGCCGCGCGAAGGGCGGGTTGGGTCGGATCCAATTGGGCCGCCCATTCATATTGTCGTTGGGCTTCCAAAAGAAAGCCGCGGGATTCGGCCTCGGCGCCCCAGCGGTAAAACTGCGCGGCACGTGCGCGGTTGTAGGCTTCCAGGGAGCGGCGATAGCCTTCCGTCGCGGCCGCGTCGCCGGGTTTTTTCTCGAGGGCGCGGCGATACGTCCAGACCGCGTTCGACCAGGACTGCGCTTTTTCCTCGGACGCCGCTTTTTTCAGGAGAGCCGCGTAGCTTTGCGAATCCTCCGCGATCGAGACGCGCCCCCACTGATAGCCGACCTCCAAAAGATGACTCGCGGGAAGACCCGTGCCTTGCAGGGAAGCCGCCTGGCCGGCGGAGAAGACGTGCGCGTAATCCAGGGAAACAGCGTTCCGGGCGAAACCGAATCCGACAGCGCCCTGGCGCTTGTCGGCGCCGCCTCGGAAGCAGAATCCCCACCGAGGCGCGGGAGTCCATTCCAACCCGCCCTGCGTGTCCCAATCCTCACCCTGGTGGTTCTGCGCGACCAAGGCGCGGAGCGTACCGGCCGATTTGAGCTTCGCGCGATAGGAGAGGCCCCATTTGAGCGTTGGATCGAATCGGTCCACGCCGATCACGCCCAAATTGGGGCGGGTCAGGTCCTCGCCCGAGACGCCCAGGGTGAGATCGGGAAGGGGGCTCCACAGGAAAGCCGAGCCGAAGGAAAAGGCCCCGGAAGAAACACGGGTGGGGGTGACCGCGGACAAGGGGACCGAGAGGATGAAACGTTGTTTGAGATAGGAAAGGGAGAGACCGAAACTCATGACACCGAGCGAGGAGGGAACGGGTATTTTCCGACCCCAGGCCATCCGGAAACGATCCTGTTGGAGGTGATCCGCTCCCAGGTGATCCCACGAGGCGCCGAAACCGCCTGGGCCGTTGAACGGAAGCACGGCGGCCAACCCGCCGGTCGCGAGGTCGTCGCCTCCCACCCCTTCGAAAAGACGTTGATAGCGAGCGGTGGCGAGGAAATGTTCGGCCACGGCTAATCCGGCGGGATTGTCAACTAAACGTCCGGACCCATCGGGCGCCGCCACGGTGTTTCCGCCTAGGGCGGCCGCGCGCGGGGGTGGGGATGCCGTCAGAAAGGAAGCCCACAGGCGCGAGGGAAGAGGGCAAGCTAGCAGAAGGCCAAAGAAGGCCTTTATAAGAGCGGATTTCTTGAGCATGGCTTATTTTAAATATACCTTCATTTTTATTCGATAAACCAGTTTATCACCTGGTTTACCGATATTCCTTTGGGATTAAGCGATTCACCTAAAAAAACTAAAAACGTTCTTATTCCCCTGGTGAAACCGGTTGTAAAGAACCGTTATAGATTTTACATAGTTACGTTATAGGGCGTTTTATTGGGTTTTTTTAGAAGTAAGATTTTCGCGTCGGAAGAATCCAGGTGGATCACGGTCTGGGTTTTTCTTAGGGGACCGGTTCCAGAAGACCCGATCCAATGAAAGGCAGGAGCGAAATGGCGGTAACGATCTACGACGTGGCCAAAGCCGCTCAGGTTTCCCCGGCGACGGTTTCCAGGGTCCTGAACAACCATTCTTACGTGAACGAGGAGAAGCGCCTTCGAGTTCAGTCCGCGATCGAAGCGCTTCGGTTCACGCCGAATCCCATCGCCCGCAACTTGGCTTGGTCGAACAGGCCCCAACCTCTCGAGGCCGTTGTTTAACCTTCCCCGTCTTTCACGAATGTGAAGGACCGTCCTTGATAAAAAGGACGGTCCTTTTTTTTGGGTCTTCTCCTTCTTGAGTGGGTGTTCTTAAGACGTCATTCCGATGGAGGCCCGAGAAAAGATTCGAAGGGCCGACGAGGAATCTGCTTTTGGCCGCTTTCTTGGTCGAAAGCGGCCGCTTAATCGAAAAGCAGATCCCTCGCATGTTCGGGATGACAGCACAAGATGGGTGGTTTTCAACAGCCCGATATGTTCATGGCGTGTTTTCTCTTAAAATCTTGTTTTAATCGGATAATTTTGATCTTCGGATGAACTTTTACCCACTCGCCAGGGAGAAGACCCTTTTTTTTATTCAAAATGTCCCCGGCGGCTCACGATCCGTTGCTCGTTCCGCGCGCCTCACGACTCGTTTTCACGACCCTCCCTATCCCCCGGCGTGCAGATAGATCTGTCGCAACCGGTCGGCCTCCTCGTTCCGTCCCGCCTCGCGCAAAAGCAGAATGAGTTTTCGGACAAGATGCGGGGCCGGATAACCGTGCCGGATGCTCCGGCGGAGATGCTCGATGTTGCCTTTCTGCTCGCGGTCGAAAAAATACTGGGCCGCCCATTCGCCGTAAACCGAGACGAGATAGGGATCACCGTCCAGAAGCGACGCGCCGGATTCCAGATGGGAAACCGCGTCGGCGTACCGCCGGCGGCTGGCAAAAACGTTTTCCACTTTCATGTTTTGCTCGTGGAAGAAGCGGTGCGCGGTCACCCATTTCTCGAACAACGCCCGATTGTCGTCCGTGACCCCGATCACCCCCAGGGCGTATCCCGGATCCCTGGGGATGAGAAGCCAATCCCCTTCCGGGAAACGGCGTTTCAGGAAAGGAAGATAACCCTCTTCGGCCGCCAGCCCCACCCAGGACGCCGAGACGTCGGCCAGCCGTGGGTTGACGGCCGCGTTGAAAGGGAAGACCGCCATGGAAAGGGTGTGATTGTGACGAAGGGGCGCGAAGTCGGTGAAGACCCAACCCGGGCCGCGCGAGGAACGCGCGTTTCTCAGGGCGTCGTAACATACGGCGTTGGGTTGCTCCAGGGATTGCTTGTCCCGCAAGGGACCTCGAAGCGTCCAAAGGTCCAGTGCCACGGATAAAGCCACCAGGGCGAGAAGCGCGCGCGGGGTCCAGCGACCGGTTCCGAAGGAGGCGACCCACCAGAAGCCGATGGCTGAAACCGCGGTCACCAGAGGCATGGCTGTGATGATTCGGTACATCTCCACGTAATCGCGGGACAACAGGCCCGGAAGGAAAGAGGCGACCAGGAAGAGAAGAAACCAAGCCCCGTAACTTGTTCGCGCTCGGCCGAGAAGAAAGGCGCACCCGGCCAAAAAACCCGCGCCCATCAGGGGATTGAGGAGACCTCCATGGAGCGGGCCATACGAGCCGCCCCCGCTCAAGACGCCCCAAAGGACCGCGGTCGCGTAGGACAGGCTGGTCAACCATTGGTCGGCGGAACCGGACCAAGTTCCGAGGGGCGAGAGGGCGTAAAGGTGCTGGCCGTAACCTTCGCGAAGAACGGCCAGAACAAAGGGAAGAAACCCTAGTGTCATGCCCAAAAGGAAGGCCGCGCCCCAAACCCAGCCTTGTTGTTGTTTTCGCGAGAGCCAGAGATCCCAAGCGGCGAACGCCGCGGCGGGGGGGAGCACCACCAGGTGGGCGGTAAAGGTGAGGGTGCCGAGGCCCGCGGCAAGTCCGGCGGCCAGGGAACCGCCGATTCGTTTCCGGGCGTTCACGGCCGCGCGAGACCAAGCCGCCAGCGCCAGGGCGGCGCCGAGGAAGAAAGGAAGCAACGCTCCCTGGTGGCAGAAACGCCCGTGGTAAATCGGCCAAAAGCTGAACGCCAGGAGATAGGCGAAAACCCGGGCGGGAACCGCGGGAAGGAGCCTCAAACCCGCGCGGCTTAAAACCGCCCAGGCCAGGATGGAAAAGATCGCGGGGAGGATTCGAATCGAGAAAAAGGTGTCCTGGGTGGCCCGGATGAGGAAGGCCAACAACCAGATCAGAAGCGGCGGGTGTTCCCCGCAGGTATAGAAGAAGTCCCATTTCCATTCGGGGATCAATCCCAAAGCGAGAAACCCGTGTAAACCCTCGTCGCCGCCGGGCCAGGGAAAGAAGGATTCGAGGAAAACAAGCCTGGTGAGGGCGACGAGGCCCAGAAGAACGAGCCACTCGATCTTCCCTACGGTGTTTTGCGCGAGCGACCAAGGGGGGGCCTGGCGATGGACGCCGATCAGAACCGCGAAGGGGAGAAGGATGCCTCCCACGACGATCCAGCTTTTCGCCAGTGGGGACAAAGTGGAGAAAGAAAGGAGGGCGTTTGAGACGAGGAAGAGGAGGAAAGCCAAGCGCGGCCATAGGGAGACCCAAAGGGAAGGGGACGCGTCGGAAAGTTCCATCTCCGTTTGGCTCATGAGGGCACTTTAGCACAAACCTTTCGGGTGGGCCGCTGGTCCGAAGATCGTAACCGCCACACGGAAGATTTGATAAAGTGGGCAAAGTCTCGGAAACCACGAGGAACGAGGAGGATAAGACACACCATGGAAATCACGGAGAAGGACAGGCGGATGGCGCAGAAGTGCGTGGAATGCCCGGTCTGCGCCCGCGCGCGTGAGAAGCAAAAAGGGATGGCCTTCTGGTTCGTGAAGAACATCGAGAACGGTCTTTGCCCCTACTGCAAGGCTTACGAAAAGGTCTACGGCCGAAAAGCGCACGAGAAGGGATGAAGCGGAAGCGTTTCTCGATGCCCGGGGAGAAAACCTGATCCCATGATCCACTCGATGGCCCGGAACGACGAAAACTCCAAGATCGCCCACGCCCAGTTGTTGGAGAAGGCGCAAAAGGGGCGCATCGACGTTTATTTCACGGGGGATTCCATCGTACGCCGCTGGGGGGCCACCGATTATCCGGAATTTTTAGCCCATTGGAACAGGTGTTTCCATGGTTGGAACGCGGCTAATTTCGGGTGGGGCGCCGACACATTGCAAAACATCCTGTGGCGGCTCCAGAACGGGGAATTGGATGGTGTGCGCCCAAAGGTCGTCGTGATCCTGGCCGGCACCAACAATGTGGGCAACGCCGTCCAAGCCGGAGGCTCCGGCGAGAAGGCGGAGGACATCCTCGAGGGTTTCAAGGCCATCCTGGCCGTGCTACGGGCGAAAGCCCCGGAGGCCGTGATCGTCGTGACGGGGATTTTTCCTCGCAACGACGACATGGCCGCGATGCCCTTGATTCTCGGGGTCAACGAGCAT
>CAZSKE010000068.1:0-8998 GCA_964607325.1 uncultured bacterium
TCCTCAACGTGGATTCTATCCACGTCAAGGGAGGCGCGCTTTCATCTCATCAGATACCTCATCGGCCCTTCGACACACTCGGGGCCTCCATCGGAATGACCGCGAGTGTTCCCAACCGCTATCCGCTATCAGCCAATCGCTTTATTCAAGGTTTCTCGCCCCACACCGTCACACTGAAGGCGCCCACGCCCTTATTTCGCATCTCTCGGACTTCCTTCTCGGACAGGTACTTGAGAAGGACCTCCCGGGGAACCTCCACCGGCCGCTCTTTCTGGACCTTCACATTCACGAAACCCGCCTGGGCGATCAATTCCAGGTATTCGTCTATTTGGACGGCGCCGGATACGCACCCCACGTACAACTCGGCCTCCTTGCGGAGACGGGCGGGTATCGCGCCCTTGAGGACGATGTCCGAGACGTTGAAATGCCCCCCGCCCTTGAGGATCCGGTGGATCTCCCGGAAGGCCTTGGCCTTGTCGGGCACCAGGTTCAAGACGCAGTTGCTGACCACCACGTCGGCGGTGTCGTCCCGGACGGGGAGGGCCTCGATCTCCCCCAGAAGGAATTCGACGTTCTCGTATCCCAGTTTTTGATTGTTCTTGCGGGCCAACGTGATCATTTCCGGCGTCATGTCCACGCCGATCACGCGCCCTTTTTCCCCCGTTTCACGCCTCGCCACGAAGGCGTCGTTGCCCGCGCCGCTCCCGAGGTCCACCACGGTGTCGCCTTTGCGGATGAGGGCCAGCTCTGTGGGCAGGCCGCAACCGAGCCCCAGGTCGGCTTCCGGCCGGTAGCCGGGCAATTTAGCGTAATCGTCTTCCATGAACGTATAGGAAAAGCCCGGATTTTCCCCGCCGCCGCAACAACAGGAGGATGGGGTCGATTCGGCGGGAGTTCCACAGCAGGAAGTCGAACGAACCGCCTTGGCGATCTGGGCGTATTTTTCCCGGACGGTCGATTTGAGTTTTTCAGCGGGAGGATCGGGATTTTTCAACGGCTTTTCCTTTCGGGGTCTGCATGGCGGTGAGCCAGCCATGGAAGAACAGGGACAGGCGTTTCACGGTCTTGCGATTGACGCAGTAGCAAGAACGCGGGCCGTCCACTTCACCTTGGATCAATCCGGCCTTCTTGAGCACCTTCAAATGCTGTGACACGGTGGATTGCGCCAGGGGGATCCATCCGACGATCTCGCCGCAAACACATTCCTTCCGCTCGGCCAGGGCCTTGAGGATGGCGATGCGGGCCGGGTGGGACAGGGCGTCGGCGTACCGTGCCAGCTCGGAGTCTTGCGCCTTGAACCCGGATGTTTTGCGCGAGGCCATAGACGATGTATATCGTATATATACGATGAAGTCAAGGCCGCCCCGGGACGGCGTTTTGCGGAATATTCCGTCGGGTGCTTTCGGCTTAAATGAGAGGTGACGGCCGCGATTCAGCCGGGTGTCAGCCGTCTCGGCTTCCACGTCTTGACATTTCCCCGCACTAGGGCATATATTCCGTGAGGTTGGCTATTCAGCCAAATAGCCATTATTGAGGAGATCTCCGATGTCCGACATCCCCCCCGTCTATCACCGGCAGGCCCGTATTCTCAAGGCCCTCGCACATCCCACGCGTCTCTTCATTACGACCCTTTTGGCCAAAGGACCGCTTTGCGTGTGCAAGATCACGGAACAGGTGGGCGACGACGTTTCCACGATATCCAAGCACCTCTCCGTCATGAAGAACGCTGGAATCCTATCGTGCGAAAAAAAAGGACTTCAAGTCATCTACACGTTGGCGACCCCCTGCGTGACCCGGATATTCTTTTGTGCCGATAGAGTCATCTCGTCGAACTCAAAGCGCGAATTGCAAGCGACGCGATCATGAAACGGGAATCCTGGAAACAAATCGGGTTGGCCGCCGCGGGGATCGGTGTTTTCCTGCTTCTCTATCACCTTCCCATCGGGACAACTCGTTTTGACGGCGCCGTACTGGAATCGCTCCAACTCGTTCGATGGTACGCGCGCGAGCATATCATCCTCTGCGTCGTCCCGGCCCTCTTCATCGCGGGTGCCATTTCGGTTTTCGTGAGCCAAGCCTCCGTCATGCGGTACTTGGGGCCGGGAGCCAAAAAGGCCCCGGCTTACGCCGTGGCGTCGGTTTCAGGCACCATTCTCGCCGTTTGCTCCTGTACGGTTCTCCCGCTCTTCGCGGGGATCTATCGCATGGGAGCGGGTCTCGGCCCCGCGTCCGCGTTCCTCTATTCCGGCCCCGCCATCAACGTTTTGGCCATCCTCCTGACCGCCCGCGTCCTGGGGATGGAATTGGGAATCGCTCGCACGGTCGGCGCCGTCGTGTTCAGCGTCGTTATCGGGCTCCTGATGCACATGATTTTCCGTCGGGAAGAAACGGCCAAGCGGGAAGCCATCGCGGATATTCCGGTACCGTCCGTGTCCCGTCCCTTGCATCAGACCATCCTTTTCATGGCCGCGATGATCCTCATCCTGGTTTTCGCGAATTGGAGCGCTTCGCAAGGCGCCTCCGAAGTCTGGCAGGCTGTCTACGGGATGAAGTGGCAAGCGACCGGCGTTTTATACCTGGCGCTTCTCGCCATTTTGGTCGCCTGGTATTCGTTTCCGCTTCGGCATGTGATCGCCGGTGCCGTCGTCACGGGGGCCATCTATGGGCTTCTTCCCCAGGAGCCGCTCGCCATTTTTACCGCCGGGATCCTGGGCGTCGCCTGGGCGGCAAGCCGCGTTGAGGGAGAAGGTCGCGAATGGCTCGTCGCATCCTGGGAACTCGCAAAACAGATACTTCCCCTGCTGGTGGGAGGTGTGCTCGTGGCGGGCTTTCTCTTGGGACGCCCCGGGCACGAGGGCCTCGTCCCCTCTTCGTGGATAGCCTCCAGCGTCGGAGGCAATTCACTTGGAGCAAATCTTTTCGCCTCGATCGCGGGGGCCTTCATGTATTTCGCCACCCTGACCGAGATCCCCATTCTCGACGCACTTTTGGGAAGCGGGATGGGCAAGGGTCCTGCCCTCACCCTGCTTCTTGCCGGACCCGCGTTATCCCTGCCGAGCGTGCTGGTGTTGGGAAGCATCCTGGGATGGAGAAAGACGGGGGCGTACGTGTCTTTGGTGGTCGTGATGTCGGCCTTTACCGGTTGGGTTTTTGGGAGCGTTTTTTCTTGAAAAGGAGGGGATCATGAAAATCGAGATTCTGGGCACGGGGTGCCCCAAGTGCAAACGACTGGCCGAGGCGGCCGAGACGGCGGCAAAAAACACGGGAAAACCCTACGAACTGGTGAAGATCACCGACATCGAAAAAATCATGCAATACGGGGTGATGATGACGCCCGCCCTTCTGGTGGACGGCCAGGTTAAAGTGGTGGGCCGCATCCCCTCTTCGGACGAGATGAAGGAATTCCTTCGATAAAACAGGGAGGTTTCCGTGGAAAAGTCAAAATCCATCGTTGGGATCCTGCTGATCCTTTTCGCCCTATCGGGCCTGGGTGTTTGGGCGTGGCGCACCTTCGGCGGGTCCAACCCGCAAGCGGTTTCCGGCGACGACATTCCCTCCACGGCTAAAGCAGTCGTGTATTACTTCCGCACCAACTACCGGTGCATGACCTGCATGAAGTTCGAAAAATACACCGGTGAAACCCTTTCTTCGTCGTTTGCCGATCCCATAAGCAAGGGCGAACTGGTTTTTAAAACGGTGAACGTCGAGGAGGCCGGCAACGAGCATTTCATCGACGATTACCAGTTGAAGACGAAATCGATCATCCTGCTAGCCCCCGGCAAGACACCTCGTTGGAAGAACCTGGACAAGATCTGGGACAAGGTCGGCAGTGAGGTCGAGTACAAACGGTACATCCAGACGGAAGTGACATCCTTCCTCGCCGGGGGTTCCTGATGGAATGGGCGGCGTTATCCGGGGCCTTGTGGCTGGGGATCTTGACGGCCATCTCCCCCTGCCCCCTGGCCACCAACACGGCGGCTCTTTCCTATCTCGCTAAACATGTTTCCGATCCCCAACGCGTGTTGTGGGGGGGAACTGCCTACACCCTGGGGCGTGTTTTCAGCTACACCGTTCTGGCCGCCCTTCTTGTTTCGGGCCTCCTTTCGGTGTCGGCCGTTTCCTTCTTCCTCCAAAAGCATTTGAACCAGTTGATGGGACCCATTCTGGTTCTGACCGGCGCGGCCCTATTGGGTTATCTGCCCCTGCCGTCCTTTTCCGTGGGGGGCGGTGAGAAATTCCAAAAATTCGCTTCTTCGGGGGTATGGGGATCCTTCGTGATGGGGGCCGGATTCGCCCTGGCGTTTTGTCCCGTATCGGCGGCCCTTTTTTTCGGCGGTCTTCTTCCGTTGGCCTTGAAGGAAAATTCCCGTTTTCTTTTTCCGGCCGTCTACGGTTTCGGCACGGCCCTGCCGGTCGCGGTGTTGGCGGTGGCCGTGGCGTTCGGCGTCAAGAAGGCGGCCGGCGCCTTCAACCGCATGACATCGATTGAGAAGTGGATGCGCCTCGCCACGGGCTGGCTTTTCGTGGGGCTGGGTATCTATTTCACTATTAAGCGTCTATTCCTCGAATAAAGAACAAGGATCCCGAACGAATCGAGAAAAGAAGACGAAATGCAACCAACGAAACAATCATCCCCTTTCCGTCGTTCCCTTCGATGGACTGCCGTCTTTTTTGGGGTCGCCGGGAGCCTGACGGCGGTCCACGCTGAGGATGCGCCGACTCCCTCCCGCGCATTCGCTTCCGCGAAACAATGGACCCTCGATCAATGTCTCGACCACGCGCGACAGAACCATCCGGTCCTCAAGGCCGCCCGCACCCGGTTGGATTCAAGCCGATCTTCCCTCGGGGCCGCCGAAGCTTCCCGCCTCCTCCGGGCCGACCTTTTCGCGGGGTATGACCGCCTGTCCGGTTCGACCCCCCAGAAAAGGACCTATCTCGGGAATTCCCTGGACGATTTCCAGGCAGGCGTGGAAATCAACCAACCCCTCTACACGGGAGGGCGTCTCAGCGCGGAAAAGGACATCGCGGATCTCGCCGCCCGCATCGCACAGGAGGATCTCTGGGACGCCGAGCGGAGGGTTCTTTTCGACGTGGAGGCATCCTATTACCGGCTTCTCTACGCCCAGAAGATACTCATCGCCCGAACCCGGCTCCTGGAACGTCTACGTTCCCACCTGGATTACTCCACCCATCTCAACCAGAGAACGGGCATCCCCCGGAAGGAAGCCCTGTTGCGCATCGAATCCCAGTTCGACAACTCCCGCCAGGAGATGGAGAAGGCCGCTACCCATGTCGAGACCGCCCGGCGCGCTCTAATCGCCGCCATGGGGTTCGACGGTCCGGCCATCACGATGACCCTCGAAATTTCCGATCTTGGCGATGAAGCGGTACTTCCTATGACCGCCCATGGTACCGAGACCCACCCCGCAACGGCCCGGGCCCGATGGATCACCGCTTTATATGGAAAGGAGGCCGAACGCACCGGCTCGGCTCTTTATCCCAGTCTCGACATGCGCGGCGTCTGGCGTTACGAGGGCTCCCCGGAGATGGGGCAGGACGAATGGTATGCAGGTCTGCGCGCACGTTGGAACCTTTTCGACGCCAGCGCGAACCGGGGCCGGTCGAAGGCGGCCCGCCTGTGGGCCCAAGCGTCGCAAAGCGCGGAAGAGGACGTGTTCCGGCGGATCGCGCTCGAAAAGGAATCGGCCCGGCTGGACTATGAATCCTCGGTCCGAAGGGTGGGGGATGCCCGGTCGGCCCTGGAAAAAGCGCAGAAGAGCTTCGAATTGACGAATTCCCGATATCGGGACGGGTTGGTCGGTAGTTACGAATGGCTGGATTCCTACCGGTTCCTGGTTTCCGCTCAGGAGAGCCGCGAACAGGTCCTGTTGGACCTGCGGCTTTCCGCCGCGCGAACGACCCTTTGGTCGGGAGGTCGGCCATGAGCTTCAGCCCCGTCGATTTCGCCGTCAAGCGCCCTCGAGGAACCTTCATCCTGGCCCTGGCCCTGTGCATCATGGGGCTCTTTTTCCTGAACCGACTTGCGGTGGACCTGCTCCCCCGGGTCACCTATCCGCTCATCCGCATCTTGGTCGATTGGAAGGGCGCCAGCCCCCAGGACATCGAGGAGAACATCGTCAAGATCGTGGAATCCTCCGCGGCGACGACCGAGGATGCCACCCAGGTGATCTCCAGTTCCATCGAGGGCAACGCTTCGATCGAAGTATTCTTCGAATACGGTAAGGATATGGATGTGGCCCTCACCGACGCCAAGGCCAAGGTGGACCAAGTCCTTAAACTGTTGCCCCCGGACGCCGATCCTCCCCGCATCTACAAAGCGGATCCCTCCCAGCTCCCCATCCTTGACCTTTCCCTTTTATCGTCCACGATGGACGAACGCCATCTACGCCAATGGACCGAGAACGACCTCGCGGACCTCTTTCTGGGCATTCCGGGGCTGGGGGCGGTTGTGGCGAGTGGAGGACGGGTTCGGGAGATCCAAGTCCTTTTCGATCCCTCGCGCTTGAGGCGGTATGAATTGACCATGGCCGACCTGGCGGATTCCATCCGGACCCAAAACTGGGATTTCCCGTCCGGTCGCCTCGTTTCAGAGGACCGCGAATTCAGCGTTCGCGTCCTGGGGAAGGTCGCATCCCCGGAGGAGATCGGCGGCGTTGTTGTCGCCAATCGGGAGGGGCGAGTCGTGCGCGTCCGGGACGTCGCCCGAGTACAGGACACCCACGAGGAACAACGGATCCTCACTCGCTTGAACGGCAAACCCAGCGTGATGCTGAGCTTCCTGAAACAGCCGAACGCCAACACGGTGGACATCTGCAAGTCCGCCCTGAAAAGGGCCTCTTCCCTGAAAAAACAAGGCCTCATCCCGGCAGGCGTGGACTATACCGTCGCGAACGACCAATCCCGGTACATCCTCCAAGCCGTGAGCAACGTGGCCTCCTCGGCGCTGGCCGGAGGCCTTTTGGCGGCCCTCGTCATTTGGCTCTTCCTCCACGACATCCGCAGGACCCTGGTCATTGGCCTTTCGGTGCCGATCAGCATCATGGGCACCTTCCTTTTAATGGGATATTACGACCTGACCCTGAACATCTTCTCGTTGGGAGCCCTCGTGCTTGCAGTAGGGATGCTTGTGGACAACTCCGTCGTCATGCTGGAGAACATATCGCGCCATCTCCAGGACGATCCGGATCGCGCGAAGGCGTCGTTGACCAGTGGGCGCGAAGTGAGTTCCGCCCTTGTCGCCTCGACGCTCACCAATCTCGCGGCGATCCTGCCCTTCTTCCTGATCCAAGGATTGTCGGCCCTCCTTTTCCGGGACATGCTGATCACCCTCACGGCGGCCTTTGTCATTTCCCTCATCGTAGCCTTGACGATCGTGCCCGCTCTGATGACGCATTTCGTTCCGATTCCGGCCCCCATCAGCGTGCATGGGTCCAAACGCCGATGGACCGAACGACTGTCCATCCTTTATCAAGGCCTTCTCCAACGGGCCCTCGCGAAGCCTTGGATCCCCGTTGGCGTCGCCCTCGCCCTCCTGTTATCCACCATGGGCATCCCCGGGTTCTTAGGACGTGAATTCCTGCCGTCTATCGACGACGGGAAGATCACGGTCAAGGTGAAACTACCGGTCGGAACGCCTCTGGAAACGACCGATCAAGCCACCCGGCACCTTGAAGCTTTGATCGCGGCATTGCCGGGTGTGGAAACCTCCTCTGTGATGGTGGGTGGATATTGGAAGGCCCGCAACGTCTACGAGAAGGCCAATGAAACGGAGATCCAGATCCAATTATCCGATGCGGGCCGCAAGAAACTCCCGACCCCAAAATATATCGACCGGCTCCGTAAAAACATCAAGGAAGCGAAGATCCCGAAGGCCAACATCAAGGTCATGCGCACTCCCTTGCGCGGCATCCGCAAGACTTCGACCTCCGACATCGACATCCGCATCCGCGGTTACGAGATCGAGGAGCTTCGCCGTCTGTCGGAGGAGGTCCTGGGGATGATCCGTGACATACCTGGAGTGGCGAATCCCGACGTTTCAATCGATTTTTCCCGCCCGGAGATAGCGATCCGTCCCGATCGACGGCGACTCTCCGATTTCGGCATTTCGACCGTCGCCCTTTCCAACACCCTGAGGTCCTATGTGGACGGTTCGGTGGTCTCGAGATACACCGACGCCCAGCTCGCCGTCGACCACGACATCCGGTTGCAGGCGGATCCTGCCGTGATGGTCGGCCAGAAGGACCTCGAGAACTCGATCCTTCTGGGGCCCTCTCGGATCGGGGTCCGGCTTAATGAGGTGGCACGGATTGAACGCTCGTCGGGCCCGGTCCAGATCGACCGCGACGACCAGGTCCGCGTCGTTTCCGTCACGGCGGACGCGGGCGGGCGCAATGTCGGCCTCATCCAAAATGACATTCGCAAGCGCCTCGATGGCCTGAAGATGCCCGCCGGGTACTTCGTGGATTACGGGGGCGAGGAGGAATCCATCCGCGATTCCAATCGCCAGCTCCTGGTCGTCGTCCTGCTGGCCGTGTTCCTCACCTTTATGGTCATGGTTGTGCAATACGAATCGCTCGTCGATCCCCTCATCATCATGGGGACGATCCCCCTGGGTCTGATCGGCTCCATTTGGATGCTATTTTTGACGGGAACACCCTTCGGGGCGACGGTTTTTTTGGGCGTGATCCTTCTCGTCGGTATCGTGGTCAACAACGCCATCGTCCTGGTCGAATTCACGCACCAGAGACTGCAGGCCGCGGGTATGACACCCGTCCAGGCCATGACGGAAGCGGCCACGCTCCGACTCAAACCGATCCTCATGACAACCCTGACCACCGTCTCGGGACTGGCCCCCCTGGCCCTGGGTTGGGGCGAAGGCCTCGAGATGCTTCGACCGCTCGCCCTGACGGTGGTCGGTGGACTTCTCGGATCCACGTTCCTGACCCTTATCGTCATCCCTTGCGTTTATATCCTGGTG
>CAZSKE010000069.1:0-4626 GCA_964607325.1 uncultured bacterium
GTTCTTCGAGAAAGCCGTCGAGAAAACCTCCAAGATCGACGTGCTGGTGAACAACGCGGGGATCCACTTGCCCGAGGCCAACTTGTGGGAGGCGCAAAAAAGCGATTTCCAGAGGATCCTTGAGGTGAATCTTCTGGGCGCGTGGATTTGCTCGAAGCAGGTCATCCCCGGGATGCGCGAGAGGAAGTACGGGCGAATCGTGAACGTGACTTCGGCCTTATCGGTCGTCAACATGCCCAAATGGGGCCCTTATTCCTGCTCCAAGGCGGGCCTGAACGCCTTGACGCGCACCCTGGCCGAGGAAAACAAGGGCTTCAACATCTTGGTCAACGGAGTGGAACCGGGCATGTTCCATAGCCGCATGCACCCCGAGGTGCCGGTGCCCCCGACGAGGCCGGTGCCCGACGTGATCCTGTGCGCCACCTTGCCCCAACGAAGCATCAACGGCCGGTTCGTCTTCCAAGGCAAGGACACGGGGTGGTAAGGGGCTTTTGAGCGCGAATCACCCAACCGGAATGACCGGAGGATCATTCGATTCGCTCGAACCCCGTGGCGCGAAAACATTTTTCAGAACCTTGTTCGGGATGTGAGGGGCTCGATAAATCGAACCCATGGGCGTAAGCGCGAAATGACACATTCAAGACCGGACCCGGATGCGGCGCCGTCGGGCGCGTGGATCGCCTTGTTCCTGGGGGTCGGGGCATTTCTCCGTTTCGCCAAGTTGTCGACGCTCTCCGTTTGGCCCCTGGTGGATGAATCGGTCCATGGCTGGATCGCCCACGATTGGATGACGCGCTGGGACGGGCGTCTGTTCCATTACGTCAGCCAGATGCCTCCCCTGTATTTCGCCCTCCAGGCCGCCGTTTTCAAGGCCATGGGCGTTGGGTTGACCTCGCTTTGGTTTCTTCCGGCGCTTCTTTCATGGCTCACTTGCGTGGCGGCGGTTTGCGTCGCCCGCGCCCGTCACTATCCCCCGGTTTTCCAATGGGCGGGCGTGGTGATGGCGCTGTCCTTCTGGCCCGCTTACCTCGGGCGATTTTCCCACCCCGCGGTTTTGGTTCCTCTCCTCGAAATCATCGGCGTCGCGCTCCTGGTCGAGTGGAAAAAATGCGGGGAGCGTTCCGGCTGGGCGGCGGCCCTCGGCGCCCTGGTCGGGTTCGGTTTCTACACTTACCTGGCGTGGCCGGTCGTGGCTTTGAGCCTTGGGCTGGGCGTCGTGATGCTGGCGGGCCCCAAAACCCGGTGGCGCTCCCTGGCGGTCTTGGTTGCGACCGCGGCGGTGGTGGCGGCGCCGTTGGCTTGGGAGGCCTTTCGTCTCGGTTTCGGGAGTTATTACCAGCACCTGTGGTCCGTGGGCAAGGGCGGGGTGTCTCTTCGCGGCACGTTGGGATCGATCGGCGAATACATCCGTGTCCTTTGGATCGGGACCGATCGCTGGCATTTTTTCTACACGCCCGCCTGGGGCGGTTTGTGGAATCCCGTCGTGGGCTTGGGCGTCCTGTTGGGCTTGGCGGGAACGCTCCACCGGCGGAAATCGGCGTTCGCTCGTTGGGCGCTTCTTTGCGGGGTCTTGTTTCTTTTGCCGGGAATCCTCACGGTTTCCTTGAACCCGCTTCGGATCGTGGCGTGGGTCCCCCTTGGGGCCGCCCTCGCGGCCATTGGTTGGTGGGACGTCCTCTCGAGGGTTTCCCGTCGGGCGAGGGTTTTTGGGCTGGTGGTTTTGCTGGTTGGCTCGACGGGTTGGGACGCTTACCATCTTTTCAACCGCTATCCCTTGTTCTGGCGCGAGGGCTCCGACGCGTGGGGCGAGATGTCCAAGTCCTGGAAATTCAAGAAGGCCGGGGATGTCGTCTCGAAGGAGACGCGCGAATGGGGCCCGGGGGTTTTGTTGGCGTCCTTCCAGTTGGAACCGGTCGACCAGTCCTTGGCCTTGACCGCCGCCTCGTGGGGGAAGACGGGAAAACGCGATCAAGGGGAATGCCGCTGGATCGCCTTCATCGCGAATGTGAACTACGGCCCGTTTTTGGCGACGCGTTTTGAGGGGTTGCGGTCGTATCCGTTGCCGAAGGGCGCGGATCGGGAAGCGGAAACGTCCCTTTACTTCGTCCCTGTCCCGACGGATGGGGAAGCGCCCTGGGTTCGTTCGTTTCAGGAGACGGAGGCGGCCTGGGGGAGGGCGGTGTCGGAGGGCTTCTTGCGCCCGGAGGGGGGCTCCTACGCGAGCGTTCTCCGGCGTTTCGAGGAGTCCCGGGATGTCTTGCGGGGGGATCCCCTGCTCGAATCCCTCTTGGGGGAGAAAATGGCGCTGATCCACGCGCTCGACAGCGCTTACGGGACCCGGGACAAGCGGGGTAACTTCCTGGGCTCCTTTCAGGCGCTTCAAAGGGCGGTGGAAAAGGGATATCCGGCGGCGCATCTTTGGAACGAGTTGGGGAGTTTGTACGCCCTCGCGGGGAAAAAAACGGAAGCCAAGGCGTGTTTTAACAAGGCGTTAGCGGCCCCCCTGAACAAAACCAACGCCGACGAAAATTTACGGGTCCTGCGATCGCGCGAATGAGCCTTGCGGTGGTATTTTGAAGGTCGTGCCCATCCTCGAGCGAGGTGAAACCCATCATGATGATCCGGAAACGATTCGGCGCGGCGACTCTGGCGGCGTGTTTCTTCGCCGGCGCGGCGGGATGCGAACATGTCAAGGCCACCCGGGCCGATCTCACGCCCGCGACCGTCACGTCGTTCAACGCGGTGGCGCGGGAGAAACCCTTCGCGCTCCAAACCAAGGACGGGCCCCGGACGAGGGGCGAGAGCGGTCTTTCGGCGAATGAATCCACCCAACGCGGATGGCTTTTGTCGGTTGCGAACGCCGAGCCTCGTCTGGATTTTCCCTTGAGGGACGTGGGGACGATCCGTGTTTTCGAGGCTTCCCGAAAATCATCTTCGCGGGGTTTCGGCGAAGGGGCCCTTTTGGGATTGGCGACAGGCGCGTGCTTGGGGGCGATCGTGGGTTCCGCGTCACACGACGAGGATGATTGGTTGTTCGACCGAGGGGATGTCACGTTGATGGGAGGCATCGCGGGCGGCGCGTTGGGAGGGTTGGTCGGGGGCGTGATCGGCGTCGTCAAAGGCTCGACGATCAAAAACGCGAGGGATTATTCCCCCCAAGGGTTCTGAGCGCCGGGCGGGAGCCTCGCGCGATTCGTTCTCGCCGCGACGCGTGCGCGCGCTCCCCGTCCCGCGAAAAATCCCGCGCGGCGTTTCGCCGGCCGAGGCGCGTGGGCGCCATGGAACGGGCTTCCGCGAGGGACGGATTGATTTTTACGGCGCGAATTCCTATTGTGAGATCATTCACTGAGGCGCGCGCGCCGGGACGGGTTTGAATGGCGGAGATGACCGTATCGGATAGGAAAAAAATCGACTTTAAATACAACCTGCGGGTCTATTTCGGGTTCCTGAGGAAGTATCAACGGGCCGCGTGGGTTCTGATCGCCACGGCTTTCGTTCTCAGCGGCCTGGACCTGGTGTTCAATTACGGCTACAAACTCATCATCGATCACGCGACGCAATACACCCAGGGACAGGTTCCCTTGGAGCCCTTTCGCCGCTTCCTCCTGGGGGTTTTCGCGGCCCTGTTGGCGGTCACCTTCATCCGGGCTTCCGGTCGGTGGTTCTACCTGCGCAACATCAACCTGTTGGAAGCGGAACTGATCCGCGACGTCAAATCCTTCTATTTCAACCATCTCCTCGTGCTTTCCCATGGATTCCACACCACCCACAAAACCGGATCCTTGATTTCCCGGTTGTCGCGGGCGTCGGGCGCGGTGGAAACCATGACGGATGTCATCATTTTCCAGTTCGTGCCGATGCTGTTTCACATGACCCTCGCCGGCGCCTCCATCTTCTATTTCACCCTGCCCGCGGGCCTGGTCGCGATCGTCACCGCGATCCTTTACGTGGCTTTTTCCCTGTTCATGAACGAGCGGCAGAGGCGGTTGAACGCCCTTTACAACAACATGTCCGATATCGAAAAAGCCAACATCAGCGACGTGTTCACCAATATCGAACCCATCAAATATTTCGCCAAGGAAAAGGACGTGCGGGACCGCTTTGGCGACTTGAGCGACCGGACCAAGAAACACCAACTCAATTTCTGGAACGGATTCAAGGCGCTGGAATCGGGACAAATACTCATTCTGGGTTTGGGCACGTTTCTCGTGATCGTTTTCTCCCTTCAAGACGTCCTACGCGGCTCCATGGGGATCGGCACTTTCGTGTTCATTTTCACGACCTTCGGGAGTTTGCTGGGGCCTCTTTCCGGGTTCGTCCACGGCGTGAGGAATATGTACCGGGCCATCGCCGATTTCGAGGACCTTTTCCAGTACGGGAAGATCGAGAACGAGATCAAGGATAGGCCAGACGCCAAACCTTTGCGCGTCCAAGAGGGCGCCATCGAGTTCAAGGACGTGGTGTTCCAGTACAGGAAAAAACGGGTCCTGTCCGGCTTTTCCTTGAGTGTGCCGCCCCACGCCAAGGTGGCGCTGGTAGGCCCCTCGGGCGCCGGGAAAACCACCTTGATCCGCCTGCTTTACCGTCTTTACGACCTGGAATCGGGAAAAATCTCCATCGACGGGG
>CAZSKE010000069.1:4636-8991 GCA_964607325.1 uncultured bacterium
ACTGCGGGACAGCATGAGCATGGTCCCCCAGGAATGCATCCTGTTCGACGACACCCTCTTCAACAACATCGCCTTCTCCAATCCGCGCGCGTCCCGGGAAGCCGTCTTCGCCGCCATCCGCTACGCGCAACTGGACGCTTTCATCGCGGGCCTGCCTTTGGGGGAAAAGACCATCGTGGGGGAGCGCGGGGTGAAGCTGTCGGGCGGCGAAAAACAACGCGTGTCCATTGCGCGCGCCTTGTTGGCCGATAAAAGAATCCTGATCCTGGACGAGGCCACCTCTTCGCTGGATTCCCAGACGGAGCACGAGATCCAGAAGGGCTTGCAGGACCTGATGAGGGGTCGGACTTCCATCTTGATCGCGCACCGGCTGTCCACGATCATGAGCGCGGATAAGATCGTGGTGTTGGACAAGGGGCGGGTCGCGCAACTGGGAACCCATAAGGAACTGATCCGGAAACCGGGTTTGTACCGGAAACTCTGGAACCTTCAAAAAGGCGGATACATTGAATGAGGCGCGATGGGTCGAGGCCTCTTGACCGCCAGAGGCGCGTGGAGCGGGTGGGTGCCGGATCCTGATCGGAATCGGCGCCAAGACCATCTCGGCGCGCTCGCGCGCGTAAAAAGCCCGGTTGGAAAACACCGCGATCGAAAAGCCGTGGAAACCCGTTCGGCTCGGAAAGGGCGCGATGCCATCCTACAAGGTCGCTCAACTCGCCGTGCAAGGCATGCACATCATTATCGTCCCCATGGGGCCTTCCTTCCTGCTCAAGGAACGGCCGGATCAGGACGCGCTGATGTCGGAATTGCAGAACCGGGCGAACGCGGCCGGGATCCTGGGGAACGTGGTGCCGGTGTGGGATATCGGCGGGGGGAAAATGGGGTTCCGGGCACCCGCGAACCAGCATCCGATCTTTCAACAACTCAAGCTGGAGACCATCCGGAAGAACGTGGATAAGGAATTGTATTGGTGACGGGACGTGGAGCGTTCCGTCGCCGTCATGAGCCGTCAAGCGCCCTTCGCGATCCTTGAAAATCCCGGGTGGATATCGCGGAGGCGACCCGATGACAGGATGTCAACGCGGGAAGCGTCACCCTCAGCGGTCGGCACGCACCAAAAGCCAGCCACCGATGACGAGGAAAAGGCCGTTGGCCATCCATCCGGCGAAGGCGGGCGAAAGCACCCCCGTTTGGCCGAGGGCTTGTCCCACCTGGATGAGCCCCACGTAACCGAAGGACACCACCAGGCACAGGCCCACCGATGTGGCCATACTGCTCCATTTGCCGAGCTTCCATCCCGTGGGAACCCCCAACAGCACCAACACGACGCAGGCGAAGGGGAAGGCCACCTTCAAGTGCAGTTCCACCAGTTCTTTCTGGACGTCCGCCCCGTTCTTCTGGAGCTGGCGGATATAAGCGATGAGCTGGATCATGTTCAATTCCCGCGGTTCCTTCTGCTCGCTGAGGAAATCATCGGGTTTTTCCGGAAGAACGAGGGGCATGCGTGAAAAGGGCTGGGTGAGCGCCTCGTCGCCATCCGCGTTGAACGTCCGGAACCACCCGTCGATAAACACCCACCGGCCGTTCTCCCACTTGCCCTCGCGGGCATCCAGGCGGCTTGCCAACTCGATGCCTTGCCCGAACTCGAGGATCAGGATGTTCGACATGGTGTTTGTGGGGCCGTCGAACCGCTCGACGTGGTACATGCGGTTGTCCTCCCCCCGAAGGGAGATATGCCAGCGTTGGGTGGCCTTGGTGGCGGGTTTTTTCTCGATTTCCACCTGACGCACGCGCTCCGAGAGGCTCTTGGCCTTGGGCACCAAGGTTTCGTTGAACAGGATGGAAAGCAAGAACACCAGGAAACCCGCTCCCACCAGGGGCAAGGCCACCATGAAGATATTCACCCCGCCCGCGCGCATGGCGATGAGCTCACTGCCCTTGCTGAACGACCCCAGGGAAAAGAGGACGCCGAACAGCACCGCCAGGGGCGTGATCTGCAGGAGCAGGTAAGGAAGCTGGAGAAGGAAATACTTGGCGGCCAGCACGGGGCCGGCCTTGTTGTCCATGATGAACTTGAGCTGGTCGAAAACCGTGACGATCAGGATGATGACGCAGAATAAAAGCATGGAAAACAGGAATGGCCAGAGGAACTGTTTGAGGATGTAACGGGTCAGGATTTTCACGCGGTCGTTCCTTTTCTCGCGCGGACGGTCAGCACGAAAGCCTGCCGCTCCTGGGATGCCACCCGGTACAGGAACCAGCCCAGAACCAGGAAGGCGGCGTTGGCCATCCAGAGACCCGTCACGGGCGCGAGGGTGCCCTTCAAGCTGGCCACCTCGCCTAACACGAACAACAAGTAATAAATGAAGACCAGCAGGATGCCGATCGTGAAGGCCATGAATCCCCTGCGCCGAAACATGAGGCCGAGCGGCGCGGCGAACCAAGAAACCGCCAGACAGGCGAAGGGAAGGGCCAGCCGTTTCTGGAACTCCGACCGAAGGCGGCGCGTCCGGACGGGGTCGTCGGAGGCGGCGCGGGTCGCCTTTTTCAACTCGCCCAGGTCCATTTCCATGTAATCCTTGCTCACGTTCTCAAGGCGGCTCAATTGATTCTCGAGATTGAGCCTGAGAATCTGGCGTTTGAAATATACCCGGTTGAAAAAATCGGGTTTGCCCGGTTGGATGAAGTTGATGACGCCGTCGTTCAAGAGCAGGGACACTTGCAGGGACTCCGGGTCGGTGGTGACTCTTCCGGTGCGGGCCGCGGTGGTCCACAGCGAGGATCGGGGGGCGGGCACGGAGAAGATCTTCACGTTTTCCAACTCCCCGTCGGGTTTTTGCCGGTCGATATAGAACTGGTAGCCCGCGAAGGTGTCGATGAAGACCCTTTCGCGGATCGCTACGTTGGCCTTCTGCTGGACGATCTTGAAATAACGCTGTTTAAAGGAGTAGTTCGCGGAGGGAAGAACGCGGTCGTTGAAGAACAACATGAAAAGGGTGATTGCCAGGCCGAAGATCATCACGGGAGTCAACAGGTGCCCCATGTGCACCCCGCCGCTTTTGAGGGCCGTCACCTCGAGATCGGATCCCAGGCGTCCCAACGCCAGAAGGATGGAGACCATCACGGCCATGGGGACCGTGAGGGCCATGAAGAAGGGAATCAGGTTGAGGTAAAGGGCCAGGGCTTCCCAAAACGGAACCCCTTTGTTCAGAATGAGGTCGAGCCAGGTGAAAATCTTGTTGACCATGAAAAGGAACGTGAAAACACCCAAACAAAGGCCGAAAAGGGGGATGGTTTCCTGGAGGACGTAGCGGTGGATGATCTTCAAATGTGTCCTCAGGTCGGGGTGTGACTTGGGCTCTCGGGGCCTAAAAACGCAGTATAGCATTAGCTTCCGGGGTCGGGATTCCACGCTCCAGCCCCAAGACACGGTCCAAAATTGGCCCGCGCCTTGTTTATAATGGCGGGCCTTCTGGAGAAGGCCATAAAAGCCCCGGCAAAAGGGTCGAAGATCGGTCGGGAACGAAAGCCTCATCCGGTCGTCCAAAAGTTGTGGATCCTTTGAGCCTCTTGAGCCAATTCCCAAGGAGCCTTCCCTCGCTCTTGCGCCACCTTGCCACCCTTTTTTCAAGGCCGTTTCATGGTTCCGGGGCCCCTCGGCTCGCGCGCGACCTGGCCCTCCCTTTCTTATGGGCGGCCCTGGTGGTGATGGCCGCCTGGAGCGCGCGCGCGCAGACGGGCGCCCCGACCCCGACGGTCACGCCCACCGCCCTTCCGGGCGCTATCAACAGCGGCCTGCCCGGCGAGGCCGAGGTGTTGGACCTTTCCGGGCGTGTCACGCCCGGGGCGGTTTCCGCCCAGCCGCCCCCGGTGCCCACGGGGTTGAAGGTGGATGTCATGAAGGAGGGTGTCTTCCTCGAGTGGGAGGAAGCGCCGATCCAATCCGGGGTCGTTTCGTACAATGTGTACCGTTCCCGGTTCCCGGGAGCGGGTTACAGCATGGTGAACGCCGCCCCGGTCACGACCGCCCGCTTTTTCGACGGGGGCGCCAATAGCCTGGCCCCCCCCCAGAACAACGAGAGTTATTTCTATGTGCTGGCCGCGTTGGATCAGGCCGGTGGGGTGAGCCCTTATTCCGACGAGGCCCATGTCGAGGTGAAAGGGGTGCAGGCGTCTTCCGAGGTCGTGGATCCCGGCAAGAAGAAGAAAAAAAAGAAAAAGGCCAAGGCGGATAGCGAGAAGGTCGTGGACATCCCCGAGCGCAACCTGGTCAAGCTGAGCCTGCCCGCCGACACGCAGTTGACGATCCAGGGCTACAAGAAGATCGAGAGCAAGTTCACCCACTACACGTATCT
>CAZSKE010000070.1:0-8939 GCA_964607325.1 uncultured bacterium
GCGCTGGGTTGTGGACCCAGAGGTTGGGGGTTCAAGTCCCCTCTCTCACCCCATTTTTATGGGCGCCAGTAGCTCAGTTGGATAGAGCGACAGATTCCGGATCTGTAGGTCAGAGGTTCGAGCCCTCTCTGGCGCACCATGTTGTTCCGCAAGCCTCCGGGGCTTGACAAACACGGTAGTGGGCGCGAGCGGCCCGTTTTCACGATTGAATATGCGGCGCATTTAATAATATATACGTTTGAACGAGGGCTTCTCCGACCTTAAAATGTGCCCCCTTGATTTATTGAGGGCTTCTTGAGGTTGGACTGACACGGGTGATTAGCTCAGTTGGTAGAGCAGCTGACTCTTAATCAGCGGGTCCACGGTTCGAGCCCGTGATCACCCACCATGACACGTCCGCTTTCGCGGTTTTTTTGGAAGCCGCGAAAGCGTCTTTTTTACCACGGCTTGGATGGCGGGCCCGTTCTCGACCGTGAAGGAGACTTTATGAAGGTCGCCGGAAATCTCAACTTAAAACGCCGGCCCTTGGTGAGCGTTGTGATTGCCGTCCGGAACGTTGGTCGTACCATCGACGAGACTTTGATCCACCTGTTCGGAGGCACCTCCAAGAACGGAACGCTCATTCCGGGCGTCCGCTATCCGCGAAATCTCATGGAAGTTGTGGTGGCCGACGGGGATTCCACCGATAACACGGTCGCGATCATCGAACAGTGGCAGAAAAAAATCAAAAGCATCAAGCTCGTTAGAGCCCCTATGTGCAAGTCCCTGGGACAGGCGCGAAACGCGGCCCTGGCCATCGCCAAAGGCGAGGTGGTTCTTTTCACCGACGGGGATTGCGCCCCGACCACCGACTGGGTTGAGAAAATCCTGGAACCTTTCCGAATGGATCCCCGCGTAGGGCTGGTAGGCGGCGAAATCGGCGTCCTTCCTTTCGACACGACCAATCCCTTGGAACGCTATTGCGCCCAAACGGGATTTCTGGCGGTCGGGGATCGGGTGGGAAAGAAAAATGGCGGATATTACGATCCCGTTCGTTGGAATCTCCCCAGGGAAGTAAACGGTAACTCGAGTACTCCTTTTTTCTCGACCGCCAACGCCGCGGTGTCCCGGGAAGCACTGGGAGCCCTCGGCAATCGCTTTTGGGACGAAATCGCCGCGGAAGACGTCGATTTCTCCCTGCGCGTCTTGAAGTCCGGGTTCAAGGTTTACTTCCAACCCGACGCTTTAGCGCTTCGTGTGCCTCCCGCCAACATGACCCGCTTTTGCCAGCGCTGGGCCGCTTTCGGCTTCGGTCATCCTTTAACCGTGAAAAAACACGCCCGGCGGATCCTGGAAGTTCGATTCCAGTATTTCGGGGATTTCTCCTTGTATATCCCGTTCCCACTCCAGGCCATGGTGTATTGGGGTGATTTCCATTTCATGCATCTGTTCGGTTTTTGGGCCGTTTATCAGTGGCATCTTCTTAAGACCCCCGCGATTTCCTGGGCCCAACTGTCTCATAACCCCGCTTTCCTGTATCCCGCCTTGGCCTTCTTGTTCTTCGCGTTGAAGTACTTTTTACCCTGCCTCAAGATCAGGCCGTTGGGCAATTTCTTATTCTGGTGCTGGGTTCGTTATCGA
This sequence comes from uncultured bacterium, assembly GCA_964607325.1. GTDB lineage: Bacteria > Oederibacteriota > Muellerivitia > Muellerivitales > Muellerivitaceae > CAZSKE01. The sequence continues at coordinate 1,621 of CAZSKE010000070.1, forward strand.
TCCAACTTGGCGTTGTTGCTGGGTGGCGTCAAAGGCGCCATCAAATTCAAACGTCCTTATATCGAGATGAGCTGGTAACCCCAAAACGATTGCAAGAGAGGAATCATGCGTTACGGACACTTCGACCCCGAAAACAAGGAATACGTTATCACAAGGCCGGACACACCCGTGCCCTGGATGAACTACCTACACAACGACGAGTATTGCGCCTTGATTTCGAACAACGCTGGAGGGTATAGCTTCCATCTCTCAGCTCGCGACAAGCGGCTTCTCCGTTACAGGCTCAATAACGTTCCCTTGGATCGTCCCGGTCGTTATCTCTATCTGCGGGATTCCTCGACGGGTGATTTCTGGTCGGCGGCCTGGCAGCCCGTTTTGAAGGACTTGGAGAGTTACCAAACCGAAACCCGCCATGGATTCGGGTATACCCGCATTACCTCCGAGTACCAGGGCGTGGGAATGGATACCCTTTTCCTGGTGCCGAGCGACGCCAATCTCGAAATTTGGAATTTAAAGGTCACCAACAAGACCGCCAAGACGAAGACCCTCCAGCTTTTCTCGTACGCCGAGTTCTGCCTGTACGCGGCGCTCAACGACATGTCCAATTTCCAGTACACCTTTAACATCGCCAAGGCCTATGAGCGGGACAACGCCATTCATCACACCACCATGATCGAGACCGCGGGCCATTACACATTTTTCTCTCTGAACCGGAAGATCGAGACGTTCGATTGCGTTCGCGAGAAGTTTATCGGGCTCTATAACTCCGAAGCCAATCCCCAGGCCGTCCTGAACGGGAAATGCTCCGGCTCCACCGCGGACGGGGGAAATCCCGTGGCGGGCACCCAGGTCACCTTGACCCTGAAACCGGGGGAATCCCAGACCATCACGTATGTGTTGGGAACGGCGCCTTCCATCGCCGCCGGTCGAAAGGCCGCGGCTCGTTATATGGCGCCCGGGGCTGTCGAGAAGGCCATGAAAACCTTGAAGGCCCATTGGGAAGCCAATCTATCCCTCCTGCAGGTGGATACCCCCGACGCGGACGTCAACTTGTCGCTTAACCAGTGGAATGCCTATCAGGTGCACACGACATTCGCCATGTCCCGGGGGCCCTCGATCTGGGAAGGCGGCATTGGTCGCGGCATGGGTTTCCGGGATTCCAACCAGGATATGCTGGGCGTGATGCACGCCATCCCCAAGAAAGCCAAGAACCTGATCAAGGATCTTGCCAAGAACCAGTTTAAAAACGGCACGGCATACCACCAGTTTTTCCGATTGACCGGCGAGGGGGATGGCACGGGCTACTCCGACGACGCCCTCTGGATCATCCTGTCCACGACGGCTTATTTAAAGGAAACGGGCGATTTTAAATTCCTCAACGAGAAGGTGGCTTGGGCGGATGGCGGTTCAGCCACGATGTACGAGCATCTGCGCATGCCCCTTGAGTACACTTTCCACAACACGGGTTTTTATGGCATCCCCAAGATGGGGTTCGCCGATTGGAACGACACGCTTCATATTAACGGGCCTAAGCCCGGGGTCAGCGTGTGGGTGGCCCAATTCCTGGTGAAATGCGCCAAGGATTTCGCCGAAGTCGCGGAGTTGGTCGGCCGAAAGGCGGACGCGGCCAAGTACCGCCGGATGGCCGCCGAAATGTCTAAAAGAGTCAATAAGTCCTGTTGGGACGGACGTTGGTACACAATGGCCGTGGATGGGTGGGGAACCATGTTGGGTTCCAAGAAGTGCCCGGATGGCCAGGTATATCTCAACACGCAGACCTGGGCCGTGATCTCGGGAGTGGCCGAAGGTTCCCGCGCCGACCAGTGCATGGACGCTGTCAAGAAACACCTGGATTCCGAGCATGGCGTCGCCCTTCTGGTGCCTGGATACAAGCATTTCAATCCCCGGCTGGGGGGGGTCAGCACATTCCCCCCGGGGTTGAAGGAAAACGGCGGCATTTTCTGTCACGCAAACACCTGGGCGGTTCTCGCCGAGGCCGCCTTGGGCCGGGCCGAAAACGCGTTCAAGTATTTCAAGCAATTGACGCCTCCCATGCGGGATCGAATCCAGGATGTCCACCAGGCGGAGCCCTATATTTACGCTCAATCCATCGCGTCCAAGGAACACCGGGATTTCGGCTTGGCGCGTAATTCCTGGTTGACGGGCACGGCCAGCTGGAGCTACGTGGCTGGTACCCAGTACATCCTCGGGATCCGTCCGGACTACAAGGGCTTGAAGGTTGAGCCTTGCATCCCCAAGCACTGGAAGGAATACACCCTGACCCGCAAGTTCCGTGGCGCGGACTACATCATTACCGTCAAGAACCCGCGGCGAGTTTCCGGCGGGGTGACGTCCCTCACGGTGAATGGAAAACGCGTATCAGGCAACGTGATTCCCGTGGTGAAGGGAAAAACTGTTCGCGTGGAAGCTGTTCTGGGATAAAAGGCCGTTTCGCGGATGAAACTTTTTTCACGGAGGTCTTTTCTCCGCGGACCGTCTGCGTTTTCGCCCTGGACGTTGCCGGGCCGTTTTGTTGACGCCCCTACCGGGGGGTGGTATAAGACTTGAGCCCCGTGTCACGCGGGGACGCAGGGAACCGAGCCCCCGGAGGCGAAGCGCCTGTCGGGCGGGAGCAACACCTATGGACACCATCACCCTCAAGGTGGCCGCGAAGAGCAACCCTTCCACGGTCGCGGGCGCCATCGCCAATAATGTTCGCGATGGCAAGATCGTTGAAATCGTCGCCATGGGCCCTGAGAGCGTTAACAACACCGTCAAGGCCATCGCGATCGCGCGCGGCTTCCTGAAGGGGGACGGATTGGACGCCCACTGCAAGCCGGAGTTCATTCACCTCGAAATCGACGGCCAGCGTAAAAGCGCCATCAAATTTTTCCTGTCCACCGAGAAGAACGCCGTATCGTAGACACGGGCCACTTGAGCCCCGGATCTTCCGATCCGGGGCTTTTTTTTATCCCTTATTCTTGATCCTCGTTCTTTGAAAGTTCTTCAATGGACTCGAGGTGACGGGGTGGGTGAGGGACGCTGTGCAGGGGATTGCCGGAACGATGGAGTGGTTGAGCGGTTGACCGCGATGCCCATTTTCGATTTCTTTGGTTCATGGCTTCGGCTTGGTGTCTCAGGAACGGGGGCGAGTAGCTCAGCTGGTCAGAGCACCTGCTTTACACGCAGGGGGTCACAGGTTCGAACCCTGTCTCGCCCACCAAGTTTTCGGGAAAACGGGGACGATGGAACCCGTTCTTGCGAATCACATTAAATCCGTTAATCCGGTTGAGTGATTCGCGAGTAAGAAGAGAACCAGTCGCCACAGGAGCCCCTCGAATTTCTTGTTTTTTGGGGGGAATCCGATACAATTTGGAGCCCATCGAGGAAGGTTAGCCGGGAAATTGGGGGCGTAGCTCAGCTGGGAGAGCACTTCCATGGCATGGAAGGGGTCGTGGGTTCGATCCCCATCGCCTCCACCAATCAAACCCGGCCTCGGACGGGAATGGCCTCTGGACAGGAATGTCCGGGGGCCTTTTCATTTCCACCATAAGCGCGAGACCCCAAAATCGGAACGGTTCTCTCCAGAAGCTCCCGGGAAGGGTCGATGGAGTTCGTGGGGAGCCTTGGAACGCTTGCCCTTCGATGAGCTTCAAGGCTGGATTCGTCTCGAAGGGGAATGAAAACATGATTTGAATAGGGTTGTATAATGACGGCTTGAAGAAGGCGCTTGAATTTCCACGTTTCGATCCAGAGGACGACCCGTGCTGACGCGACAGGATTATGAAAACCAGGAGGCTCAATTCCTGGCCTCTTACGCCCAGCGGGCGGCGTCGAGCCAAGGGCGTCAATACCCGGAAGAGGAACACCCCTACCGAACGGCTTTCCAACGAGACCGGGATCGTATCATTCATTCCTCCGCCTTCCGGCGTTTGGAATACAAGACCCAGGTTTTCGTGAATCACGAGGGGGATTACTATCGGACCCGTATCACGCACACCCTGGAGGTGGCGCAGATCGCCAGGACCTTGGCTCGTTCCTTGGGGATCAACAGCGACCTCACCGAAGCGGTGGCTTTGGCTCATGACCTGGGGCATGGGCCTTTTGGGCATTGCGGCGAGAGGGTGCTCGACGACCTGATGAAAGACGATGGGGGGTTCGAGCATAACGCGCAGAGCCATCGCGTCGTCACCCAGTTGGAGGACAAGTATCCGGGTTTTCGGGGCTTGAACCTGTCCTACGAAGTGCGGGAAGGTTTGGACAAGCACCGGACGCGGTATGACCACCCTGGCGAGACGGGACAGCATTCCTTGGAAGCGCAAGTCGTGGACCTCGCCGACGAGATCGCTTACACCTCCCATGACGCGGATGATGGCCTGACTTCCGGAATCCTGGATTGGGACGACTTGGCTAAAGTGCCTCTCTGGCGGGAACACCTGGAAAAAACCCGGGCCGCGCATCCGGATTTGGGAAAGGAAAAGCTGAAATACCACACCGTGCGCGGTGTCATCAATGAGCTCGTTTCGGACCTGCTCGAGGAGACGTCGCGGCGAATCACCCAATTCAAGATCGCCGGACCGGAGGATGTCCGGAATCACGGCGAGGAGATCGCCGCCTCTTCGGCGGCGGTTCGACAACGGCACCGGGGACTCAAGACTTTTTTGTTCGATAACTTCTATCGGCATCCCCGCGTGCTACGCATCGAATCCAAAAGCGAGCAGGTCATCCGGACCCTGTTCAGGCTTTATTCGGCCAACCCCGATATCCTTCCGAAAAACACCCGGCAGAGGATCAAGGACCGGATCGATCCTCCGCCTCGCGTTATCTGCGATTACGTCGCGGGAATGACCGATCGCTTCGCCATTGAGGAATATGAGAAGCTCACCAAGCCGGGCGTGCGCGTCTGAGACGCGGCGGTTGACGAATGGCGATGAGCTGAGACGATGGGGAATAGGAGCGCGAATTCCGAGATCCCTCGTCACGCGTTCCTCCTGCCCGAATTGTTTTGCCGACCCCTGATCCCAATGGCGTTTAAGGGACGATTTTTCCGTGTTGGTTGACACTCCCCGGTAAGGGCCATTATCATGAACCACATGCCCCTCGGAGGCTCTCCGAGGGGTTTCTTTTTTCAGGCTCGGAAAGGACGGACGGCCATGGATACGACCCAGTTGATCCAAAACGGAGAGGAATATTTGCTGGGAAATTACCGTCGACACAATTCCGTCCTGATGCGCGGCGAGGGGGTTTGGCTATACGATTCCGAGCGGGGCAAATACCTGGATTTTTTCGCGGGGATCGCCGTGAACGTCCTGGGCCACGCCGCGACGGAAATCGTGGAGGCCGTAACCGCCCAGGTCAAGAAACTCGGCCATACCTCGAACTGGTACTACAACGAGCCTTCGATCCGCTTGGCCAAGCTTTTATGCGAAGTCTCCTTCGCGCAAAAGGTGTTCTTGTGCAATTCAGGTACGGAGGCCGTTGAGGCGGCCATCAAGATGGCCCGTAAGTTTCATCGGCGTGCGGGGAACGATCGCTATGAGATCATCTCGTTTCACCGGTCCTTCCACGGCCGCACCTACGGGGCCTTGTCGGCCACCGGCAACTTCAAGTACCACGAGGGTTTTGAACCCATGGTGCACGGCTTCCATTTCGCCCATTTCAACGATCTGGAAAGCGTGAAGGAGAAAATGACCGATAAGACGGCCGCCGTTCTGGTGGAAATGGTCCAATGCGAAGGTGGCGTTCACACGGCCGAAAAGGAGTTCGTGAAGGGATTGCGCGAGTTGACGCGGGAGAAGGGCTGTTTGCTGATCGTGGACGAGGTTCAAACCGGCATGGGGCGCACGGGCAAAATGTGGGCCTATGAGCATTACGGCATTGAGCCGGACATGATGACTTGCGCCAAGGCCGTCGGCGGAGGGTTGCCCGTGGGCGCTTTGTTGGTGACGAACCGGCAGAAGGACGCGTTGCAACCGGGTGACCACGCCACGACCTTCGGAGGGAACCCCATCTGTTGCGCGGCGGCTATCGCCACTGTCGAGGCGCTCATCATGAAAAACCTGGTTCCGAACTCTGCGAAAAACGGCGATTATTTGCGCGCCAAACTCGAGGCTTTGGCCGAGAAAAGGCCCTCGATCGTGACCGATGTCCGGGGCCTGGGGCTTCTCCAGGCGATGGAGACCACGAAACCTTCTTCTGAGGTCGTTTCGGCTTGCGCCCAACAGGGACTTTTGGTCGGTCCAGCCGGTCCCCAGACGGTGCGGATGACCCCGCCATTGATCGTGACCCCGGGCGACATCGATTCGGCTGTTCAAAAACTCGACGCCGCCTTGGCGTCCCTGGAATAGGGCCATGGGCAAGAAACCAAAAACCATTCGGCATCTCCTGACACTCCAGGAATTCACTCCGCGCGAGGTGGAAGCCCTTCTGGCGCTGGCCTCGCGCGTCAAGGCGCGTCCCTCGAACTGGAACCGTTCCTTGACCGGGAAATCCCTGGCCATGATTTTTGAGAAAAGCTCCACCCGAACCCGCGTTTCGTTCGAAGTGGCCATGACCCAACTAGGCGGTCACGCGCTCTATTTGAACGGCGGCGAATTGCAATTGGGACGCGGAGAAACCGTCGGGGATACGGCGCGCGTCCTGTCGCGGTTTGTCCAAGTCATCATGATTCGGACTTTCGCGCATCAAAAAGTGGAGGATCTGGCGCGTCAGGCTCAGGTGCCTGTTGTCAACGGGCTATCGGATGCTCACCATCCCTGCCAGGCGCTCGCGGATTTCCTCACCCTGAAGGAACGTTACGGACGTCTCAAGGGGTTGACCCTGGTTTACGTGGGTGATGGCAACAACGTGGCGCACAGCCTTTTGATCGCGGGAGCCTTGCTGGGGGTCCGTGTCCGGCTCGTTTGTCCGGTCGGTTTCGAGCCTTCCCCGGAGGTATTCCAGTGGTCGAAATCCGCTTGCCGCTCGACGGGAGGGGCGGTCGAACTTGTTCACAAGGTGACCGGCTCTGTCCGCGGCGCCCAGGCGGTCTATACCGACGTTTGGACCAGCATGGGTCAGGAATCCGAGCGCGAGAAGAGGCTCAAGGCTTTCGCGGGTTTCCAGGTGAACGAGCGTCTTATGGCCGAGGCGCCAGGCGCCGTGTTCCTGCATTGCCTTCCGGCCCATCGAGGCGAGGAAGTTTCCGCGGGGGTCATGGATGACCCTAAAACCGTCGTGTGGGACCAAGCCGAAAATAGGATGCACGCCCAAAAAGCCGTGCTCCTTACCCTGCTGGACAAGGTTTGAACATGAGGACCATCAAGAAAATCGTTTTGGCG
>CAZSKE010000071.1:0-8520 GCA_964607325.1 uncultured bacterium
AACGCCGCCCTGCCGTTCACGTTAGGCTCGCAGGGAGGGCAGGACGCGTAAACGCTTCCTTACCCTAACGGTAAGGCGAGCGATGAATGAGGGACGTTTCAGGTGTTTCCCTGAAACCATGTTGGGCGCGCTAGGAATGACATGTTCGAGAGCATGAAGGTTTTTTTCAACGAGGCTCGATCGGAATACAAGAAGATTTCCTGGCCTACTCGCGAGGAAGTCCAAGGCTCCACGGCGGTCGTTTTGGCCACGGTGGGTTTCGTGCTAGTGGCTTTGTTTGTTTTCGACTGGGTCATCACTTGGTTGATGAACCTAGTCATTAAATAGAAGGCGGGGCGGTCCATGGCGAAACGCTGGTACGTGATCAACACCTACTCGGGGTACGAACAGAAGGTCAAGGCGAACCTCGAGAGCCGCATCAAGAGCATGGGCATGGAGGATAAGATTTTCCAGATCCTCATCCCCTCGGAGGAGGTGACCGAAACCCGCAACGGAAAGAAACGCGTGACGAACAAGAAGTTCTTTCCGGGTTATCTCCTTGTCGAGATGGAGTTGGACGAGAATTCCTGGTACGTGGTGCGAAACACCCCCAAGGTGACCTCCTTCGTGGGCGTCGGAAACAAGCCAACCCCCCTTCCTGAGGAGGAAGTGACGGCGATCCTGGAGCATATCGGGAAGCGTCGCGAGCGTCGGGCCCTCAAAACACAGTTCGACAAGGGGGATCTCGTCAAGGTGATGGAGGGGCCTTTCGCGAACTTCTCCGGCGCTGTCGAGGACATCAACCCGGAACGCGAGCGCGTGAAGGTGATGGTGACGATTTTCGGTCGGCAAACTCCCGTGGAACTCGAGTTCCACCAGGTCGAAAAAGAATAGTTTTAAATAAGCATAGAATGAGGACGCGGTCATGGCGAAAGAAGTCAACGCGACGGTCAAACTGCAGATCCCGGCGGGAAAGGCCAATCCGGCTCCCCCGGTAGGACCGGCTCTCGGCCAGCATGGCGTGAATATCATGGAGTTCTGCAAGCAATTCAACGCCGCCACGCAAAAGCAGGACGGGCTGATCATCCCGGTCGTGATCTCCATATACAAGGATCGGTCGTTCACCTTCATCACCAAGACCCCGCCGGCCGCGGTGTTGTTGTTGCGCGCCGCCAATTTGGCCAAGGGCTCGCCCGCGCCGAACAAACAGAAGGTCGGCAAGGTGACCGCCAAGCAGGTGGAGGAAATCGCCCGCAGTAAAATGCAGGATTTGAACGCGCACGAGTTGCCTTCAGCCGTTCGCATGGTCGAGGGCACGGCTCGTAGCATGGGAATCGAAGTTACCAAGTAAGGAACGGTCGGCAGTCGACCATCGATTGCCGGCTTTTTTGTGAAGATATCGCTGGCGGCTGACCGCCGACAGCTGAACGACGTGGGAGGCCGAAAGGCCGATCGGACCACGGGAGGAATAAAATGGCGACGATCAAGGCGAGCAAAAGAGCCCGTAAGAACCGGGAACAAGTGGATCGGACCCGTCTATACCCCTTGTCGGAGGGCGCGGCGCTTTTGAAAAAGGCGGCTCCCACCAAGTTCGACGAGACGGTCGAGCTTCACATACGCCTGGGGGTGGATCCCAAGAAAGCCGACCAGCAGGTGCGAGGAACCGTCTCCCTTCCGCATGGAACGGGAAAGACCCTTCGCGTGGTGGTTCTGGCCAAGGGCGAGAAGGTGAAGGAGGCCGAGGCGGCGGGAGCCGACTTGGCGGGTTCCAGCGAGTTGGTGGAGAAGATCGCGGCGGGATTCCTCGACTTCGACGTGTTGGTGGCAACCCCGGACATCATGCGTGAGGCCGGAAAGCTCGGGAAGGTGCTGGGCCCCAAGGGCTTGATGCCCAACCCGAAGGCCGGGACCGTGACGGCCGAGGTGGGACGCGCCGTCAAGGAAATCAAGGCCGGGAAGATCGAGTACCGCGTGGATGACGCGGGCATCTGCCACGCGGGAATCGGGAAAATCCGTTTTTCGGAACAACAGATCCTGGAAAACGCCGAGACCCTGATCAAGACCCTCGTGGCCGCCAAGCCGCCCGCGTCCAAGGGCACTTACATCCTGTCGACGACCTTGACTTCCACCATGGGGCCCGGCATCAAGATTGATACGGCCCCTTACTTGAAGGTGTTGTCGAAAGACTGATGACGGAACCTTTGCCCACCCCTGAAAAGGGGCGAGGCGGGGATGAACAAGACGGATGTCGAAGACAGCGGGCGCTCCTTTTTGAGCGTAATCCACCGGATGCCGGTGGCAAGCCCGCCGAGACGATCCGGTGAGGCCCAACGGCCCTTCACCCGGACGTTCTCGGGTGAGGGGTTTTTTTTTGAACCCCTCCCCAACTCAGTTTTGGGGAAACGAGGTGATTGGTTTGACGGAAACGACGAAGCGGCAACCGAAGCCGAAGAAGATCGAGGTGGTCACGGATTTGACCGAGCGCCTGAAGCAAAGCAAGGCGACGGTCGTGTCGGTGAACTCCGGTCTCACGGTCGAGGAAGTCACGCAGTTGCGCTCACTCCTTTTCAAGGAGAAGGTTGAACTGCACGTGGTGAAGAACACCCTGGCGAAGATCGCGATGAAACAGGCCGACATAGGGCCCCTGGACGAGTATTTGACAGGGCCGACGGCGCTGGCGTTGGCCATGGGTGACTCCGTGGCTCCGGCCCGGGTTCTCGCCAAATTCGCCAAGGACCACGAGAAACTCAAGGTCCGCGGTGGATGGGTGGACGGCCATAAGATAACCGACAAGGATGTCAAGGTTTTGGCCAACCTCCCCAGCAGGGAACAACTCTTGGCCAAGGCGTTCGGCAGCATGAAGTCACCGCTGACCGGCCTGGTCATGGTGCTCGCCGGCACCGAAAAGAAGTTGTTGTACGCCCTCAACGCGGTCAAGGATCTGAAGGCCAAGACCGCCTAACCCAAGTTCGGGGCCTGACACCCCGGACTGAACGACACGAAGGAGAAATGTTGAAATGGCGACCATGACGAAAGACGACATGATCAAGGCGATCGAGAGCATGACCGTGCTCGAGCTGAACGAGCTGGTGAAGGCGCTGGAGGAGAAGTTCGGTGTTTCCGCCGCGGCCCCCGTGGCCGTGGCCGCGGGACCCGCCGCCGCTGCCGTCGAGGAGAAGACCGGATTCGACGTGATCTTGAAGGCCGCGGGCGGCACCAAGATCGCCGTCATCAAGGTGGTGCGCGAAGTGACGGGTCTGGGCCTCAAAGAGGCCAAGGATCTGGTCGACGCGGCCCCCAAGCCGATCAAGACCGGCGTTACGAAGGCCGAGGCCGACGAAATCCTGGCGAAGTTCAAGGATTCAGGCGCCGAGATCGAGTTGAAATGATTTGCGGGCGCAAGCCCGAAGGTCTTTCTGAAAGCCCCGCCCGGGAAACCGGAGCGGGGCTTTTATGTTTTGGCTTCCTGGGTGCTATATTAGTTTTCGTGAAACCCCGCTTCATGCTTACGTTTTTCAGCCGCGAGAAGGTCTCTTCAAGCCGATTCGATGGAACGGCTTTGGTTGGACCCGGGTTTTCCCGTTCGGCCGCCTTGGCGATAGGGGCGGTGGCGGCAATCGTTTTTTTCCTCCAAGTGGTTCCAAGATTCAGCTTGGATGCGCCCGTGGTGGATGAGATATACGATCTCGTCAACGGTTATTACTGCTGGAAAGGGGAAGTGGTTCACGAACCGACACACCCTCCGTTCGGAAAGGCCTTGCAGTCGCTTCCGCTGCTTGGCCCGAATATCGACGCGAAGGCGACTCCTCTGACCGACTTGCCCCGGTGGGAGCGGTTGGAGGGTTTCTTACAAGCGGCGGGGCCGGAGGGGGTTTCGTCTCTTTTGCGTAACGGCCGATGGGTGACCGCATGGTTCGGGTTCGGCATCGGACTCCTGATTTTCCTTTCGGTGAGAAAGCGTCCTCCGGTCGTTTTTCTTACCGCGTTGCTTCTGTGGGCCTTCGAGCCGAACCTCTTGGCTTTTTCCGGGTTCGCGAAAGCCGACGTTCTTCTGACGTTTTTCGTGTTCGCGTTTTTCATGGTACTGCGCAAAGCCATGCGCGAGGATCCCGGAATGGGGTTCGGGGTTTTTTCGGGCGTTTTGGCGGCCATGGCGATGACGACGAAGTTTTCGGGGGTGGCGATGTTGCCCGCCTGGGTGGCCCTCGAGTGGCTTGAGTGGCGCAGGAAAGGGGCGCAGAGCTCGTCGCCCCTGTGCGGCCGGCGCGGACTGGGGATGATGCTCGGGTTTTTAGGGATGGTGGGACTGGTGTATCTTCCAGAAACGATGCGCGCGTCCTCGTTTCGCCTTCCTTGGCACTATTTCGTGCAGGCCTTTCGGATCGAGTGGGACTATGCGGGGCATCCGGTTTTCTTCATGGGCAAAACCACCACGACGTCGCATCTCCTGTATTATCCGACGGCGCTTTTTCTTAAAACTACGCTCGCGTTTTCGATCCTCCTTTTGTCGGGGTGGTGGATGACACTGCGGAGACGCACGTGGGAAGACGCGTGGACATGGCTTCCCGGCGTGGCGTATTTTCTGACGATGACGCCGGCGCTGAACACGGGAATCCGCAACGTCCTGCCGGCTTTCCCTTTTTTCATCTTGACGGCTGCGGAGGCGAGCGGGCAATACTGGAACCTGTTGTCGTCGACGGCGCCGAGAATCCGGGTCATTGCGCTCGGACTGCTTTTGACGTCGCATGTCGTCAGCGGTTTACATGCATATCCATCCCACTTGAGCTATTTCAACGACCTCGTTCCGCCCTCGAAAAAAATCCTTCTTTTGGGGGATTCCAATCTCGATCTGGGACAGGACAACCTCCGTTTCGCGCGGTTCGCTCAGGCCCGAGGATGGACCGGGGTTCGCATCGTCCGGTTTATGGGTGAGGACCCAGTCCAGTACGGCTTGCGGGGATCCGCCTGGGACAAAGAGGATTTCAAACATCCCAAGCCCGGCCGTGTTTACGCCTACAACGCGTCCTTCATCCAGTTAGCACACGCCTATAATCCTCAAATGCCGGAAATGATCGAGGGATGGTGGCGCCGAGCCCCTTTCAAACGGTTCATGGATACTTGGTATTACCTGGAGGTTCCGGCGAAGCCCTCGTTGGAATGAAAAAGGGTTCCCGCAGAAAGCCCCGCCCGGGAAACCGGAGCGGGGCTTTTATGTTTTGGGGCTTTCCATGATATCTTGTTCCCATGAAACGAGGAATCCTCATCACGTTCGAGGGCGGCGAGGGGTCGGGCAAATCCACCCAGATCCGCATGTTGGCCTCGCATCTCAAGCGGCGGGGCCACTCCGTACTGGTGACCTGCGAGCCGGGGGGCTCCCTCCTCGGTAAACAGATCCGCCGCATGCTTTTGCACGCGCCGCATCGCCCTTCCAAGACCGCCGAACTTTTTCTCTTCCTGGCCGATCGGGCCGATCATGTGGAATCGATCCTGCGGCCGACCCTTAAACGGGGGCAGACGGTTTTATGCGATCGTTACACGGATTCCACCCTGGCGTACCAAGGGGGTGGGCGCGGGTTTCCCCTGAGGACGTTGGAAGCGCTCAACCGAGCCGCCACGGGTGGTCTTACCCCCGACTTGACCTTCCTTTTGGACGTGCCGGTCGAAGTGGGGCTGGCCCGGGCGGGGAAACGATCCAAGGGTCGTAAGGACCGCATGGAGCGGGAACGACTGAATTTCCACCGGGCTGTTCGTTCGACGTTCCTCCGCCTGGCGGGGCGGGAACCCCGCCGTTTCCGTGTCATCGACGGGCACAGGAATCCAAACGTCATCCACCAGGAAGTGTGGAACGCTGTTCCTCTTGGCAAATGACATTCCCTCAAGAGACCGCGGGCGGAGCTAGCACCTCACAGGAGAATGGGTCCGTGGTCAACCGCCGGTGGCAATTGACTGTTTTCCTGCTGGCGACAGCGCTTTTTTCCCTCCAAGTCGTCCCGCGTTTCAACCAGGATGCCCCCATCACGGATGAAATCCGCGATGTCGTCAACGGCTATTTCTGTTGGAAAGGGGAAGTGCTGGGCGAAATCACCCACCCCCCCCTTGGCAAGGCATTGCAGGCGGTGCCGCTCCTGGTTCAGGGAATCCGAACACCCGAAGCGCTCGCCCGTTTTCCCGAAGCGGAGCGTTTGGAAGCGTTCTTGGTTCGGGGGGGACTGGACCGGGTTGGGCGGGTGGTGCGTTCCGGCCGCTGGATGACTTTTCTGTTCGGGGTGGGGATCGGTCTTCTCCTGTTCTTTGCCGTGAGGAGGAGGCCGCCGGCGGTTTTCCTGATTGCCTTAACTCTATGGGCGTTCGAACCGACCCTCCTGGCTTTTTCGGGATTCGCAAAATCCGATGTTCTCTTGGCTTTTTTTGGGTTGTCGTTTTTCATGGCCCTGCTGAAAGCAACCCGAACAGGTTCCGCGAAGTGGGCCGCAGGGGCTGGCGGCTTGGCGGGAATGGCGGTGACGACGAAATTTTCGGCCGTGGCGATGGTGCCAGCCTGGCTGATTTTGGAGTGGCTGGAATCGCGCAGGGGAAGGGCGGAGGGGGTTTCGCCTCTCGGGGGACGGAGGGGGCTTTGGATGGGTTTGGGGTTCCTGGCGCTCGTGGGACTGGTGTATCTCCCTGCGATGTTCCACGCACAGCCGTTTCATCTGCCCTGGTTCTATTTCGGGCAGGGCTTTCGAAGAATGTGGGATTATTCCTCCCACCCGGTCTTTTTCCTGGGCGGAGTCGCCCGGACCTCACACCTCTTGTATTATCCGGCGGTTCTTTTCCTGAAAACCACGCTGCCGTTTTCGGCCCTGCTTTTAGCGGGATGGACGATCGTCCTCAGCCGCCGGGCCTCCTTTGAACAGTGGACATGGCTTCCCGGAGCCGTTTTTTTCCTGGCGATGATTCCGTCGTTGAATACCGGGATGCGAAATCTCCTTCCGGCTGTTCCGTTCTTCATCTTGACGGCCGCCGAGGCGGGGGGGCAATGTTGGAAGGAGTTTTCACCGGTTCCTCCCGGAGTGCGGACCGCGGCGATCGCGATTCTCTTGGCGGCGCATGCGGCCAGTGTTTTATCCGCTTATCCGTCCCACATGAGTTATTTCAACGACCTGGTGCCAGCCTCGGCGAAAGTACGCCTTTTGGGGGATTCGAACCTGGACTTGGGGCAGGACCACAAGCGATTCGCGCAATTCGCCAAGGCGCGTGGCTGGCGGGATGTCCGTTTCGGGATGTTCCTGGGCGAAAGCCCTGTTCGATACGGTTTGGATGGGCGCGCTTGGCGTGAGGCGGATTTCACCGGACCGGAGCCGGGACGGGTGTACGCCTACAACGCCGCTTTCATCCAGTTGGCGCCCGGTTACTTTCCTGAAATGACGGTGCTTCGGGATGGTTGGTGGCACCGCGCCCCCTTCAAGAGGTTCATGGACACTTGGTACTACCTGGAAATCCCCTCGCCGGGGCGTTGAAAAGAGGCTATCCCCGCCGTTAGGATGCCTTCCGAGAGGAGAGAATTTTGATCCCGTTTCTGACCGACTTGAAAACGCAACCGGAAGCCGTGGGGTTTCTTTCGGGCTTCCTGAAGGGCGTCCGCGTCCCCAGCCTCCTGCTCTCCGGACCGGAGGGTTGCGGCAAGAAGACGCACGCCTTGTCGTTGGTGAGATCGCTTTTTTGCCGCCAGGGCGCCCGTTGCCCGGGATGCCCGGATTGCCACCAAGTCGAGACGAAACGCCACCCGGATCTTCTGTGGGTTCAGCGCGGATTTTTTTGGCCGGAGGAGGAAAAAGACAAAAAACGGAGCGATGAGATCAAGGTGACGGCGCTTTCGCCGGTCCTGGAGAAATTGTCCCTGGCGCCCATGAGCGCGCCCATGAAGATCGCGGTTTTCCCCGACGCTCATCGCATGAACGAGGCCACCCAGAACAAATTCCTGAAAACGCTCGAGGAGCCTCCGCCTCGCGCCATGATCGTGCTGGTGACCGACCGCCCGGGAGGCTTGATCTCGACGATTCAATCGCGGTGCCGCGTGGTGCGGTTCAAGCCCCTCGACCCGGCTGATGCCGAGGCGATCCTTCAGAAGAACGGGTTCACGCCGGCCGACGCGCGGAAAGCGGCCCGATGGGCGGGGGGAAACCTGACCCGGGCCCAGCGGTACGCCGACCCGGATTGGCGATCGTTCCTGGAAAAAGCCGCCGCTGATTTCGACCGGGCCTTATCGGGTACCGACGAGGATTGGATTCGAGCGGCGGAGGAGTATGACGCGTTGGATCCCGGTTTTTGGGACGAAGAGGATTTGGGAATCACCCAACGGAAACTCCGCGTGGTGGAAGAGGCCTTGCGAGCGAATTTGGCCGCCTGGGATCTTCGCGCGCGGGGGGAAGAGCCTGTCCCCGAACCGCTCCGGGGCCTCGCGCCGGTCCTTTGGCGTGAGGGCCTTCGCCGACACTTGGATCTCCTGCCCACCCATCTCGCCCCCCGCATGGTGTTGGACCATTTCTTCATCGAGATGCG
>CAZSKE010000071.1:8530-8820 GCA_964607325.1 uncultured bacterium
TCCCTTATCTGGAATCCGCCCTCAAGCCCTAGCCGGGCGCTGAAAAAGTGTTTTCGCGCCCTGTCCGTCCTTCGGTGGGCTCTGGGCGGCCTTCAGGAGCTTTGCGGTGAAATCGGCCGGTTTTACAAGAGGCCCTTAGTGGTGAAAAAGGTTTTGTTATAGAATCTGCCCCCCGGGAAGCCCTGGAAAGGACCGCCGTGAAGACCTTCTTCATCACCACGCCGATCTACTACGTCAACGACGTGCCGCACATCGGGCACGCCTACTGCACAGTCGGCGCCGACGCCCTC
>CAZSKE010000072.1:0-8642 GCA_964607325.1 uncultured bacterium
TTCCGGATCCTTGTTTTTATGCCTCGTCGCGCGGTGCTCGGATTGGTGGTATTCGGTCCAGGTTTTCTCCCGGTACCCCCCCTCCTCCAGGCTCTTCTCAAACCGCCAGGGGAAGAAATCCACCGCGTCGAAAACGCTGACGATGCGATCCTTCACCTTGAAGAACTTCGAGAAGGGGAACGCCGACGACGCCTCGGCCGCCAAGCGATAACAGGGCCGGTTGTTGTATGTCTCGAGCTCCTCGACGGACAAGGTGGCGTATCCGCCCACCACGGCGTAATAACGGACCTCGAACCGCAGACGTTCCCCTACCGCGAAGGCGCGGTTCACTTTCGGGCGCGAAGCCTTTCGTTCCCCGGAAACCTCGATCTCATAGGCCTGGCCGCCCACGCGTTTGACCACCTTCTGGAGAACCGGGGTCGGCGCGTCCCCGGGAACGGGGGATGGTGGAGGACTCGCGGAAGGCGTGGGAGGGGGGCGATACGCGCCTGGCGGGATCTTCAGGACGCGGCCGGGTTTCAACACCGCGCCCGATTTCAAGCGGTTGGCCTTGGCCAGAAACGCGGCCCGGCTTGAATCCCCGTAAAAAGCCTCGGCCACGGAGACAAGCGTGTCCCCCGCGATCACGGTGTACTCCACCGTCTCCTGACCCGCCATTTTGGCGGCCAACGAGGGCGCCGAGGGAACGGGGGCGTTTTCCTTGGAGGAAAAGCGCGTGCTTCCCTTTTGAACAAAAAGAAGGGAGCACCCCCCCAGGGCAAGGAGGCCAAACGCCAGGAGAAATCCCACGAGGGTCTTGGGAGCCCTCATCGTCTCAAACCGCGCGCGTCCAGCATGACTTTCACGGACTGCGCCACGCGGTCCACCGTGATCCAATCCATGGGGACATGCTTCCGGCAGGAACCCGTCTGGCAATCTCGACAACGTAGGCCGTCCGGCCGAAGCACCAAGGAACGATTGCCGATCGGGCCCCACCGGACGGGCGTCGTGGTGGGACCGCCCCCGAAAAGGGAGACCGTGGGGGTGCCGACCGCGGCGGCCAGATGCATGACCCCGGTGGATCCCGACACCAGGCAATGACACGCCTTCAAGACCGCCGCCAGTTGCCGCAAGGAACACTGGTCCACCAAAGTCAACGGGGGCCGGACACCGGAGGGAAGGGACGACAACAAGCGTTGCACCGTCTTTTCCTCGCCGGGGCCCCCGGACACCATGACGCGCGCCCCGTTCCACCGGCTGATCCGCGCCACGGCCTCCGCGTAGCGCTCGGGAGCCCAATTGAGGGCGGATCCCTTCGAGCCAGGATGCACGACCACGATCCGATCCCCCGAGACGACGCCCTTGCTTTTGAGGAAAAGTCGCGCGTATTCCTTGTCGGAGGCCAGAACCGGAAACGTCGGAATGGGCTTCAACCGTGAAGCGCCGAGGGCGCGCGCGAGGTCGAGGTTATAGTCGGATTCGTGCCTCTCGCAACGCGATCGATGCGCGTACACCTTGCGGTTGTAGAACGGGGACCACCAACGATAACCCGTGCCCACGCGGAGCGGAATCCGGGCCAAGGCCGCCCCCAAGGCGATCCAAGGGAGGGGATAAAGCGCCAGAAAGGCGTCGCATTCGAGCCGGCGGAACTTCCAGGCCAAGGCCGGCGCCGTGTCGGTCCGGCTGGCCAGTTCCACCCGGTCCGCGTCGGGGTGCGCCTCGACGACCTCGCGGGCGTAGGACGACACCAAGGCCGTGATCCGGACGCCCGGGAAGGAGGCCTTCAGCGACTGGAACACCGGCAAGGACAGGATCAGGTCGCCGATCTTGTCGGTGCGCGACACCAGAATATGTTTATAGGGCGAAAGCGCCATGCAACCCTTCTTTAACCACGGAGAACACAGAGCGCACGGGAAATTCAGCGGTGGTTTAAAGTCTTTTCAATCATCAAGATTTAACTTCGTGTTCCCCGTGTACTCCGTGGTTCAATGGTTATGTCTTCTTCAATCCTTCTTCCCGGAACGGGAAAGGATTTCGCGGATCAGGTCCCGGGAGGAATGGTCCTTCGGATCCCCCACGACGGCCACCTGGCCGCCGTACGACGCCACGGCGTCCTTCTCGGGAACCGTCTCGGGAGTGTAATCGGTTCCCTTGGCCTGGATGTCCGGCCTCAAAGCCATCAAGATCGGCACGGCGGTGTCCTCGTCAAAGGCCGTCAAGAAATCCACCATTTCAAATTCCGACAACACGCCCAACCGGTCTTCCAGGCTCATCAGCGGCCGTTGGGGGCCCTTCAGGCGTCGGATGGATTCGTCGGTGTTGAGGGCCAGCACCAGCGCGTCCCCGAGGGCCTTGGCGCCGCGCAAGTAACGGACGTGGCCCACGTGGAGGAGATCGAAACAGCCGTTGGCGAAAACGACTTTTTTCCCCTCCGATTGGAGGGACCGGATCCTTCCCGCGAGGAGACCCCGGTCGAGGATGATTTCCGCCATCGTCAGTCCCCCAGGTTCCGGAGGGACGCTTCGACCTCGCTTCGGGACGCCGTCACCGTGCCTCGTTTGGACACCACCCGTCCCGCGGCCACCGCGGCGAAAGCCGCGGCGGTCACCAGGTCGGCCCCGGCGATCTTGGCGAGGGTGACCGCCGCCGCCACGGTGTCCCCCGCCCCGGTCGGATCCACGGGCTGGTCGGGCCCCACCACCGGAAGGAACCGCGCGCGATCCCCTTCCTGGAACAAAGCCATGCCGTGGGGCCCACGGGTGATGAGCACCTCACAGCCGAGTTTCGAGCGCAAAAGGCGTCCCGCCTCGAGAAGACTGGGCTCGTCCACGATCTCCACCCCCGCGGCGGGCCCAGCCTCCGCCACATTGGGGGTGACCAACGTCACTCCGTGATAGTCGGGAAGATTGAACCGCGAGTCCACCGTGATGACGCGACCGGCGAATTCCGACAGGAGCGCCCGGCGCAAACGCGGCGTCAACACCCCCAACTGGTAATCCGAGACGAGAAGACCGTCCATCCGGGGAGCCAGGGATGTCAGGCGTCCCAACAACTTGTTTTCAGCGGATCGGGAGACGTCCTTGCCCTCGATCCGGTCGATGCGGATGACCTGCTGTTTGGCGGTGTGCTGGGCGCCGGCCAGGATGCGACTCTTCACCGAGGTCATCCGGCCCTTCACGGTCATCACCCCGGACAGGTCCAAACCCTTGATCCGAAAGGCGTCGAGAAGCCGACGCCCGCCCTCGTCGTCCCCCACCACCCCCAAGGGATACACCTGGGCGCCGAGATCCCGGGCGTTTTGGGCCGCGTTGCCTCCCCCACCCGGAGCCGTGACCGTGTGCGTGTAACGAAGAATGAGAACCGGCGCCTCCCGGGAAACCCTCTCCGTGACGCCATACACGGCCTCGTCCGCCACCAGGTCGCCGGCCACCATGAGTTTGACGCGCGGAAGCTTCTTGAGCAGTTCGAGGCCTTTTTCCCGCAAGCGGGAAGGCAACGCGGATTTCATGGGAACCTTGGTCATCGGGAATCGCCCGTCTTCGGCAAACGCGAAGTCGATCGCCGGTCGCCGAGTTTCAAGATGTGTTTCGCCGCGAATAAGGCGTTCGGAACCGTCACGACTCGCTTCCTTGATTTTAAGTCGCGGCGGCTTTTTCGGCCATAGCCCGTCAAAACCAGTAGGGCGCCCGCCAACCCGGCCCGGGCGGCCAAACGCGCGTCATCGGTCTTGTCCCCCACCACAAAGCTCGATCCGAGGTCCAGCGAGAACTTTCGGGCCGCCCGCCGCACCAGCCCCGGGGCCGGCTTGCGGCAATCACAACGCTTTCGATATCGCGCGACCTCCCCCTTCGGATGGTGGGGACAGTAAAAACAACCGTCCACGCGGGCCCCGCGAGCGGCCAGAAGCCGTTTGAACGCGGACATCACCCGTCGGACATCACGCTCCTTGAAAAATCCGCGCGCCACCCCGGACTGGTTGGAAACCACAAAAACCCGCCAACCCGCCGCCTTCAAAAGCCTCACCGCGCGCGCCGCGCCAGCCAATAGCCTCACGCCCTTCGGGTCCGAAAGGTAATCCCGATCCTCCATCAAGGTGCCGTCTCGGTCGAAAAAAACGGCGGGGCGCCGCTTGGGCTTTCTCGCGTGTTTTCGTCTGGATGTTTTCATGATCCCGTTTCACACCGCTTTCACATTCCCGGCCGGAACACCCCTAACCGACCCCGTCCCACTCCTCGCGATCAGGCGTCGGCTCCCGGAACTGCATACGATAGAGATGGGCGTACAAACCGTTTTTCGCCAGCAAATCCTCGTGACGGCCTTGTTCCGCCAGACGGCCCTTGTCCAGCACCAGGATCTTGTGGGCCCGCCGGATGGTGGAGAGGCGGTGGGCGATGACGAGGGTGGTCCGGCGCCCCATGAGTTCCTCCAGCGCCAACTGAACCCATCGCTCGCTTTCGGTGTCGAGAGCGCTCGTGGCCTCGTCCAGGATCAGGAGGGGCGGGTCCTTGAGGATGGCGCGCGCGATGGCGATCCGTTGTTTTTGGCCTCCCGACAGGCTGGCGCCCCGCTCCCCGATGACCGTGTCGTAACCCAGAGGGGTCTCGCGGATGAATTCATCGGCGTGGGCCGCCTTGGCGGCCGCCTCGATCTCCGCGTCGGACGCGCTCGGGCGGCCGTACGCGATGTTGGCCCGCAAGGTGCCGTGGAACAGGATGGTTTCCTGGGTCACCACCCCCAAATACCGCCTCAAGGACGCCGCGCGGAGATGGTTCAGATCGGTTCCATCCCAAAGGACCGCCCCGGAGGTCGGGC
The DNA here is from genome assembly GCA_964607325.1 of uncultured bacterium. Classification (GTDB taxonomy): domain Bacteria; phylum Oederibacteriota; class Muellerivitia; order Muellerivitales; family Muellerivitaceae; genus CAZSKE01. Next base: position 4,792 of record CAZSKE010000072.1, read on the forward strand.
GGTAAAAACGCGGGATGAGATCCGCCAGGGTGCTTTTACCCCCCCCCGAGGGCCCCACCAAGGCCACGATCTCGCCCTTGGAAAGCGTGAAGGAGATTCCGTCCAGGACCACCCGGCCTGGCTCGTACTCGAAGCTCACATTCTTGAACTCGAGCGCGCGATCCAGGGGTCCCGCCTCCACGGCGTCCGGAGAGTCGGCTTGGTCGTCGGGAAGGTCCAGAATTTCGAAACAACGTTCCGCCGCCGCCAGGGCCGTCTGCATGCGGCCATAAACCCCGTTGAGATCCTTCAGGGGCTTGTAGAGCGAGAAAGCCGCGGCGGCGAAGGATATGAAATCGCCTGGCGTCAGGTCGCCGCTGAAAATGGACTGCCGACCCATCCACCAGACCAACGCCAGGAAAGCCGTGATGCCGATGGCCTCCACGATGGGCGAGGAAAGGGCCGAGGCCCGGATGGATCTCATCATGGTGGCCGCGTAGGACCGGTTGGTGTCCACGAAACGCTTTTCCTCGTCGGCCTCCCGTCCAAAGGCCTTCACGACCCGGATGCCGGCCAGGGTCTCGTGGATTTGCGCGTTCAGGTCGGCCAACAGCCCCTGACCGTGCCCCGTCGCGTGGCGCATCTTGCGGCCGAACTTGATCATCGGGAAAAAAGCCAGCGGGAAAACGACCAGGGCCAGGAGGGCGAGCTGCCAGTTGAGGTACAACACGTAGGACACCAACCCGACGATGAGCAACGTGGAGGAAATCGCCGTGCCCACGACGTACGTGACCGATTCCTGCAGAATCAGCACGTCGTTGGTGATGCGCGCCGACAAGCTCCCGGTCGTCCTTTGGGTGAAGAAGGAAATCGGCATATGGATGAAGCGCGCGTAAAGTTGGTTCCGGATGGCCTGCACCACGCGCTGGCTCAAGTATCCCATCACGTAATTCTGGCCGTAAGTGGAAAGCACGCGCAGCATCGCCACGCCGAACGCCAACGGCAGGATTTTCAGGAGCTGTCGGTATTGTCCAGCCGGATCGCCGGTGTTCAGGAAGACACCGTCGATGATCGGCTTCAAGAGGGCCGCCAGGGCCACGGTGAAGGCGCTGGTCAAGGCCATGCAAGTGAGGGCCAAACCCATGCGGAGTCGAAAGGGCCGCAGGTATCCCAACAAGCGCCCGTACAAGGCGACGGAGGAAGGGGGATCGGAGGGAGCCATGGTGACGGGCGAAGTTCCTGAGCCTGGGATCAGGTGGCCCCGCTCAAAATAACGGGCGAGGGTTTTCGCGGTTGAAGCGCGCACCTGCTCGGTTGTTCGGTCGGCGACCCCGACAACCTTTGTCGGCCCATTGTACCTTAAGACGAGGGGGTCAACCCCGTTGGGAGAGGGGGATCACCTTGAGTTCCCGGGCGCCCAGGAACTCGGCCCGGGGACGGATCAAGCGATTATGCGCCAACTGCTCCATCACATGGGCCGTCCAGCCCGTGATGCGACTGCAGGCGAAAATGGGGGTGAAAAGATCGGTGGGAATCCCCAGATAGTGGTACGTGGAGGCCGAGTAGAAATCCACGTTCGGCAGGAGATTCTTCTCCTTGCGCACCACCTCGTCGATGATCCTCGACATCTCGAACCACTTGGTGTCGCCCTTCATTTTCCCCAGGGATTCGGAAAGAGCCCTGAGATGCCGGGCGCGCGGATCCCCGTTTTTGTACACCCGATGCCCGAACCCCATGATGCGGTCTTTCCGGGCCAACGCCTTGCGGATGGTTTCCTCGGCCTTGGAAACCTCCCCCACTTTTTCCAGCATCAACATGACCTGCTCGTTCGCCCCGCCGTGCAAGGGTCCTTTGAGGGTTCCGATGGCCGACACCACGCCCGAATGCATGTCCGATAACGTGGCGGCCGTCACCCGGGCCGCGAAGGTGGACGCGTTCAATTCGTGGTCCGCGTGCAGGGTGAGGCACACGTCGAAGGCTTTCACCGACGTCGGGTCGGGCTCCTTACCCCAAAGCTGATAAAGAAAATTCCACGCCTGGGACTTCCCGGGCACCGGGTCGAGCGGCTCCTTGCCGTTCCGTAAACGGTCGTACGCGGCCACCAGCGTGCTGACCTGTCCGGTCAACCGGATGGCCTTGCGAAGGGAGGCTTCCGCGCTGTTGTCGGCGCAATCAGGATCGGTGAACGAAAGCGTGGAGACCGCCGTGCGAAGCCACACCATCGGGGGAAAGTCGGTCGGAAACTGGCGGATGATTTTTCGGGCGGCTTCCTGGATGCGACCGCCCCGGGCCACGTCCGATTCGAGCTTTTCCAGCTGGGCCCGCGTGGGCAGGTCTCCGTAGAAAAGGAGATAGGTCACATCGCCAAAAGTGGCGTTCTCGGCCAAATCGTCGATGTTGTAACCGCGATAAGCCAGCACGCCGTTCTCGATCGAACAGATCGAGGTGGAAGTCGCGATGATGCCCTCAAGTCCTGAATCGTTCGCCATGAAAAAAGTCCCACTCCCGGAATCGCGGAAACGAGTGCCCGCATGGATCTCGACAAAGTTCAGCGAAAACGCCAATACCTTTTAATGGTTGGGCCGGGAGGTTGGCAAGTAAAAAGAAAGACCTTCCGCCCTCCTCGGGCGAAAGGTCTTTTGAAACGACCCAAGTCCAAGTCTCAGGGGTTTTTTTGCCCGGTAACCGGGACGGCGATGTCGGATTGCTCCGCGTCGTTGGTGTAAAGATGCAAGACATCCTTGTACTCGCCCACGGGCAGGTTCTTGATATTGGGCGGGGAGACCACGAGTTGGTATTGATCCCTCCCGTCGGGGGTCCGCTGTTTTTGGACCCAGGGTTTGGCAAGGCGTTTCTCGGTCGAAACCGAACGCACCGCGAACCCATCGGCCGGGTCGGCGAGGATCGACAAGGTGATGGGCTGGGTCATGGCGCCCATATACACCTGCTTCGGGATGACCTGGACACGGCCCAGCACTTCCCCTTGAACCGGAACGACGATCTCAGGCTTCTTGACGTCGTTCGTCTTGAGGACCACCTCGTCGGCGATATCCCCGATCTGGCTTTCCGGGGGCAAAACCACCCACAACGATCCCCCGTGACGGCCCTCCTGATCGAGGGGCGTGAGGGTGACCGACACCTTCTTGTTGCGCGATTCGGCCGAGAGGATCTTAAAGGGTTTGTACTTTTTCCCAAGCACGGTGACCGTGACGGAACGGCTCTGCCCCTTGCGGACCCCGAAGAAATACGCCCGGTCCGGCTGGATATCGATCTCGCGCACCACGTTCACGTTGAAGGTGAGCGTGACCGACGGGGTCGCCGGGTCGTTGGAGGTGACGGTGACGGTCTTCACGGTCTTGCCCGGCCTTCCCACGGTGTGGTAGGCGACCCGGATGGCCCCGCTTTCCCCCGGAGCGATCTCATCACGGCTGGCGTTAGCCCCCGTGCATCCGCAGGAGGCGTTCACCCCGGTGATCTTGAGCGTGCCGCGCCCCGTGTTGCGGAAGCGGAACAAATGCGTGACATCCCCACCCTCATCGACATCCCCGAAATCGTACTTCAAGGTGGTGAACTTGATCTTGGGAGCGTCGCCCCGGCTCACGGCCGGCGAGGCCACCGAAACGGCGTTTTGCGCGGTCACGACACCCGCCAGACACAATAGGAGACCAATGATCAAAAGGCGCCTCATTCCATTCCTCCGAAGCGTTGGTTGGGACGTTTGTCACCGGATCGCGGGACCGTCCCTCGGGCCCTCAAGTGCGGCAGTTTACCACACGGAAGCCCCAACGAATCCATCCCCGTCCCGGTCTTTGGACGGTCCTCCTCACGGGATGTTCCCGACTATTCCGTGATAAACGACGCCCAAAACAAGC
>CAZSKE010000073.1:0-8343 GCA_964607325.1 uncultured bacterium
GGCCTGGCCCTGGATGGCAACGACAACATTTACGTGGTCGATACCGGCAACAACCGCATCCGGGTTTTCAACCCCGCGGGAAAAGTCCTCAACAAATTCGGAAACCACGGAGCCCGTTTGGGGGAATTCAACGCTCCGGCGGGCGCGGCGATCGATTCCAACGGATGCTTATGGGTGGTGGACGAGAAGAACTACCGCGTCCAGATGTTCACGCATCGGGGCGTCTTCAAGAACAAGTTCGGGAAACGCGGTACCGGGCGCGGCGAGTTCGCGTCACCCATGGGGGTCGCCTCCGATTCCAAGTCCAACGTTTTCGTGACCGACCGGAATTTGAGGGTCCAGGTTTTCGACCCGGAAGGGTACTACATCACCGAGTTCGGCACACCCGACACCTACAAGGTGGCTCCGCGCTACTGGGGAGTGACCGTGGACGCGGACAACACCGTTTACCTGACCGATGTGGCCAACTGCGACGTGCGCGTGTACGAGTTGAAAAAGGGTTAAGGCTTGAGCCTGTGGATTTGTCGGCCAAACCCTTAACGCCCCACTTCACCTTGGAGATTTCATGAGTTCCGAGCCGGCCAACCCCACCCGCATCGTCATGACCCCGTCCAAAACGGCGGGGAAGCCCCAGATCCTGGTCACGATCCTGGCCGGACCCGAGCAAGGCCAGGTCTTCCGCATTCAAAAACCCATCACGGTGATCGGGCGTTCCACGGCCTGCGACATGGTCTTATCCGACCCCCTCGTTTCCCGCCAGCACTGTCAAATCACCCTGGGAATGGGAGGGGTGAACCTGCGGGACCTGGGATCCACCAACGGGACATTGCTGAACGGCACCAAAGTGTCGGAGTCGCCCCTTCGGAACCAGGACATCATCGCGGTCGGAAGCACCCGTTTGCGCTTCGCGGTGGAAATGGCGCGGGGGACCCTCGACGTGAAGGCCCCCAAAGTCGAGGACCTGGCTCGCCGGAAACTGTTGACCCTTTACGAGGTCGGCAACATCGTCAACTCGGTCCTGGAACTCAAGACCCTGCTCAGCATCATCATGAGCATGGCCATCAAGGTCATGCAGGCCAACCGGGGTTTCCTTCTGCTTCGGGACTCCTCCGGAAAAATGTCCCCCGTGGCGACCCACGCGCTGACCGCCGTCGAATCGCAAGCCCCTTACAGCCAGGGGATCGTGGACACGGTGCTCAAGGAACGCGTCCCGGTGCTGGTCCTCGACGCCATACACGACTCGAGATTCGCCAATCGCGAAAGCCTTCAGGCCCTTCCGCTTTCTTCCATCATCTGCGTGCCCATCTGGGACAAGGACGCCATTGTCGGAGTGATCTACGTGGACAAAGCCGAAGGCACCAGCACTTTCACCGAGGAGGACATGTACTTCCTCTCGGCTTTCGCCAACCAGTCCGCTGTCGCCATCACCAACGCCCGTCTTTTCGACGATGTTCGGCGCGAGGAACGGCTTCGGTCCAACCTCCAGCGGTATCTGTCGCCCAACGTGGTCGACGACTTCGTGAAGAAGGGCGGGGCCGAGTTGAAACTCGGCGGGGAGAAAAAGCGCGTCACGGTCCTTTTCACCGACATCCGCGGGTTCACCCCCTTGAGCGAAAAGGAGCCCGTTGAGGTGGTCGTCGCGCTTCTCAACGAGTATTTCAGCGCCATGAGCGAGGTGATCTTCGCCCACGAGGGCACCCTCGACAAGTTCATCGGGGACGCCATCATGGCCATGTGGGGCGCTCCCATCCCCATCGAGGATCCCACGGCCAAGTGCGTCCAATGCGCCCTCAAAATGAAAGAGCGCTTGGAGGCCTTGAACTCCAAATGGGCCCAGGAGGGAAAACCGCGCATCCAGGTCGGATATGGCATCAACACCGGGGAATGCATCGTGGGAAACATCGGCAGTGAGCGGCGCATGGATTACACCGCCATCGGGGACATGGTCAACGTGACTTCCCGCATCGAGGGAGAAAGCGGCGGTGGGCAGATCCTCGTCACCGAGGACGTCGTGAAGGAACTGGGCGCCCGTCTCGAGGTGAAAACCCGGGAGACGGTCCAACTCAAAGGCAAGAGCCAGAAAGTGCCCATTTTCGAAGTGGTGGGCCTGAAAACGCGCTGAGTTCCCAGAAGCCGGACCCGCCTTCGGCCCCAACGCCAACCCCGTTTTCCGAATCCGTTTTTTCGCGTCGATCGGCGCCGTGAACGCCTTCCGCGGCGGTCCGTCGAACGGCTTTCAACTTCAAGGGTTTCCTCAGAAAGCGATGGAAGCGTGTCTCGGCCACCACGGGGCCAGGGTTGGACCCTCGCCCTCCTCTTCATCTTTTCGTTCGCCTGGTCGCTGGTCCACGCCGCCCCCACCGTGTATTTCGGGGATTGCGGCGAAATGCTGGCCGCGCTCCGCGCCGGAGGCGTGCCGCACCCGACGGGATTTCCAACCTACCTGGCGCTCGCCACTCTCCTGTCGCCCCTCGGAACCTTCGCGGTCAACGCGTTCTCAGGCTTTTGCGCGGCCGCGTCGATCGTTCTCATTTATCTACTCGCGCGAAAATCGCTGGCGCAAAACGAGATGGAACCCACCCACGCCGACTTCCACGCCTTGGCGGCGGCTTTCATCTTGTTGGGATCCTCCACGCTGATCCTGAACGGGGCGGTGGCCCGCGTTTACACACTTCAACTCGCGCTTTGGGCGGGCGTTTGCCTCCTGGCCATCGGTTTCAGGCCCACGTCCTCCTGGGCCCTCGCCTGGGGTTTCCTTTTCGGCCTTTCCTCGGGATCCCACCTTTTATTCCTGACCGCCCTTCCGTTCACCTTGGCCTGCGCCTGGGGCCGGGTCACGAATCCCACCGCGCGGGTTTTGCCGTTTCTCGGCACAGGTCTGCTCCTGGGCGCCTCGACACAGCTTTGGATACCTCTCCGTTCGGCCTTGAACCCCGCGATCAACTGGGGCGAGCCCTCGAATCTCACGAGGGGGCTCAAATACCTTCTTCAATTCTCCTATCGGGAAAAAATGTTCGCGCGAGACCTCCCGGGAATCGAGCTTTTCCTGAGCGAGCTCGGGCGCGCGATGGCCTTCGAGTGGACCCCTCTTTTCTGGGCGCTGGCCGCGATCGGGTTCGCCTGGCTCGCGCGAAAAAACACGCGAACCGCGACGGCCCTTTTCCTGACGGCGTTTCTCAACCTCGTCCTGTTGTTCCTCTACGGCGGGGAATACGATCTGGCGATGCTCCCCAGGTACTTCCTGCCCTTCTACGCCGTCTCGGCTCTCGCCGCGGGTTTCGGCTGGGCCTGGTGGTGGGAAAACAAGTCACCGGCGTCTTGGCGCTCACGCCGAACACAAGGATTGGCGCTGGCGATCCTGGCGGCGGCGAGCCTTTCCTTTCCCGCGTTTCGTTGGCGGGACCTTTCACGCTCCTCCACCTGCTGGAACTACGTCCTTTCGCTTTTTCAGTCGGTACCCCGGAACGGCATCCTCGAGGTGGCGGGCGATTTCCAGGTTTTTCCCGCGGCTTACGCCCGTCATGTGAAAGGCCTTCGTCCCGACTTGAGAATCGTGAACTTCAACGAGACGGTTTTTCCGGAGGCGGGACGACGTCTACGCGCCAAGCCGGGATGGACCCGCGAGGGCTTGGAAATGGAATACGCCCGGGAGGGGGGTGACGTTCTTTACATTCCGAACCATCGGTGGGCGTCCCCTCCCTGGAACTGCCGCGAATGGGGAATGACCTACCGCTTGGCCCTCGACCCGCCGGGCCGAACGGCCCCTGAACCACCCTCGATGACCCCGATGCGGGAGCGTTTCACGGCTTCGGAGGTTTCCGACGGGGAAGCGCAGGAAACCGTGTCCGTCTGCCTGTACCAACGCGCCGCTTGGGACGCTTCCCGGGGACATCTCGAGAAAGCGCTCGCGCGCTTGGGGGAGATCGAGAGGCTTTGCGGCCGGTCGGCAAACGCCCTCGTCAACGCGGCAACGCTTTATCAACGGCTGGGCGCCCAGGACAAGGTCGAGCCTTTGTTGATGAAGGCGCTTCAAAAGAGGCCGCGCCACTACACGGCCAACCTAAATCTCGGTATCCTCTATGGATCCCGAAAGGACTATCTGGGGGCTCGGCGGCGGTTTCAAATCGCCTCCCAAACCGCGCCCAACGACCGCATGGCGCGGGAATACCTGAAACGGGTGGATTCCATGTTGAGTGTCGGCGACCGAAACACGATTCCGGGGGGGAAGCCGTGACCACCGCCGCGCTTTTTCTCGCCGCCTTCGCCTGGTTCGCCTTCCACGCCGTTCCCTCGGTTTACTTCGGCGACAACGGTGAGCTTTTAGCGGCCGCGCACACCGGTGGAGTGCCGCACCCCACGGGTTTCCCGCTTTTTCTCCTCCTGACGATCCTGCCGGCTCGCCTCGGCACCTTCGGGGCGAACCTCACCTCCGCGGCGGTCGGCGCGGGGGCCGTGACGCTTTTCCACCATTGGGCCCTTCGGCTCTTCGGACGTGGCGCGGCCTGGGCCGCCGTGGTGGTTTTTTTCGGATCCTGCACCCTCACCCTTCACGCCTCCATGGCCCGGGTTTACACGTTCCAGTTGGCGACGATGATGGCCTTGATGCTCGCGGTCACCGCCTTCCGTTCCGACCGACGATGGGGCCTTCTGGCCGGTTTCCTTCTGGGCCTGTCGGCCACCGTCCACACGCTTTTCCTGCTCGGAGTGGTCTTCGCGGTGGTGTCGCTTTGGGGCCAACGGAAGGAATGCGCGCGCCTCTGGCCCTGGTTGTTGGCGGGATGCCTTCTTTCCCTCTCGCTTTACCTTTGGGTCGCCCTTCGTTCGCATTCGGACCCGCCCGTGAATTGGGGCCATCCCGGGCATTGGGACGCCTTCCGGGATTACGTCACGCAAAAAAACTACTCGATCAAGAAATTCGCCCGGGACGGGACCGGCACTTTCCTGTTTTTACGAAAGACCTCCCAGAACCTCGCTCGCGAATGGAACCCGCTGGTCTGGTTGCTGGCGATGACCGGGATTTGGGCCGCCTGGAAAACGCACCGCGCCCGCGTGATCGCCCTCTGCGCCGTGGCTTTTTCCAACTTCGCCCTCATGTACGCTTATGGCCTCGAGAAGGATCTCGCCATCCTGTACCGGTACTTCCTGCCTTTCTACGCCGTGGTGGCGCTCTTGGCCGGACGCGGCGCCCTCCTGGTTTGGAACCGTTGGGCGGGGACTTGGCGAGACCACCCAACGGCCCGAGCCATCGCTTGGGCGCTCTTGGCCGTTTTATGCGTCGGCTATCCCGCCTGGCGATGGTCGGACATGAACCGTTCCACTCTTTGTCATCGTTACGCGCAAACCCTCCTGCGGTATCTCCCCAGAGGCGCCACCGCCATCCTGTCGGGGGACAACCAGTTGTTTCCGGTCGCTTACGGGTATTACGCCAAGGGATGGCGAAACGACCTGCGCTTGGTCGATATCACCGGGGTTTTATCCTCTCCCGAGGCGAGGCGTCTCCAGGCCTCGAGTACCCATCGGGCCCTGGAGGAGGATTGGTTCAAGCGAGGAGGGCGCCAGCTCTACGTTCCCAATCACCGTGTGTTGTCCCCGCCTTACACCTGCCGTCCATGGGGTTTGGTGTTCCGCGTCTCGGACCAGGAAACGGAGAATACGCTTCCGCCCCCGCCCCCACCGGATTGGGTGCCCGAAAACCCCCCCAAAGCGGAATCCCGGGATCCCGAATGCCTCGAAAACCTCTCCGACATGGATCTCCCGGCGGCCTTCTGGGCGGCGGACCAAGGCGATGTGTCCGAGGCCTTGAAACACCTCCATCGGGCGGTTTCCGTCGGCCGGGACACCCTGCATACCCTGATCAACGCCGCCGCCCTCGCCTCCCGCGTCAACGAGGACAGCCTCAGTGAAAAAATCCTATTGCGCGCCCTGCGGCTCCAACCTAATTTCTTCGAGGCCCATTTGAACCTGGGCATTCATTACGGGAAAATGACCCGCTACGATGAAAGCCGGCGTCATCTGACGACGGCCTTGTCGCTCCGTCCCGGCGACCCCGTGGCGACGAGTTACATGAACCTGTTGAATAAAATGACCGGGCGGCGATGACATGATCCACATCCGCGTTTTAGACGTCAAAACCATCAATCAGATCGCCGCCGGCGAGGTGGTGGAGCGGCCCGCTTCCGTGGTCAAGGAACTCCTCGAGAACGCCCTTGACGCGGGCGCCCGGTCGGTTTCAATCGAAATCCAGGAAGGCGGATTGAAACTCATCCGGGTCGCCGATGACGGTGAGGGTTTGTCCCCAGAGAACGCCCAAAGAGCCGTCGAGAAGCACGCCACCAGCAAGATCCAGTCCGTGGACGACCTGACCCAACTTCGCACTTTCGGCTTCCGCGGGGAGGCCTTGTCCAGTATCGCCGCCGTGTCCCATTTCGAATTGACCAGCAAGACCCAAGACGCGGAAGTTGGTGTTTCCATTCGTGTCCGAGACGGGGGACACATCGAGACCAAGCCCCACCCGAGACCTCCGGGCACCACGGTCACGGTCAACAACCTCTTCTTCAACACGCCCGCGCGACTCAAGTTCATGAAAAAAACCACCACTGAAACCGACCGGTGCGCCCTGGTGGTGCCCACCTACGCCCTGGCCTTTCCCAATGTCGGTTTCCGCCTGAGTGTGGACAACCGGAAAATAGTGGATTCGCCCCAAGGAACGGACGAAACAAGACGCCAAGACTTGTTCGGCCGTGACCTGGCGAAACACCTGCTTCCCGTCTCCTTTCAAGCCGGCCCCTTGTCCGTCGAGGGCGCCGTGAGCGAGCCCGCCCTCACCCGTCCCACCCGGGAATCCCTCTACTTGTTCGTCAACCGCCGTTGGGTGATGAACCCCGCCCTTTTCCACGCCGTCATGACCGCTTACCAAACCCTGTTGCCCAGCCGCCGTTTTCCCGCCGGAGCGCTTTTCCTGACGATTCCTCCCGAGGAGGTGGATGTGAACATTCACCCCACCAAGCGGGAAGTGAAGTTCGCCCATGATCGGGCGGTGTACGACGCGATCGTGCAAGCCGTCCGTCAAACCCTCTTGAACGCTCCGCTCGGACCCGGCTCGCCGGCCGGCTCGGCCACGCCGCCTTCGTCGGAAAGTCCCTACGCGGTCCTCCGGGACAACGCCGCCTCGATGGCCGCCGAACCAGCCCCGATGGGTGTCGGGGACGTACCCGTCACGCTTTCCAGCGCCCCTCCACCCGGATCACCTTGGCTCACGGCCGCCCGGCTAGGCCACTCCGGAACGACGCCCCGCGGCATGGAAATGGAAGCGCGCCGTCTGGATCCTGAACTTACGCTCTACAACTTCGCGCAGTACTTCAACACCTTCATCGTTTTCCAGTCCGATTCCGAGCTTTTCATCGCGGACCAACACACGGTGCACGAAAGGCTCAATTTCGAGAAGATCCTTCGAGAAGGAAAAAACGGGCGCGTGGAGTCCCAACCCCTTCTGGTGCCCTCCACGTTCGACTTGGCCCCCCGGGAAGCGGCCGTTTTGTCCTCCCACCTGGAGCTTCTCGCCGAGTTTGGGCTGGAGGTGGAGCCTTTCGGCGGGAACACTTTCGTGGTGAAGTCGGTTCCCTCGGATCTATCGGGAAAGGACCCGGCCCCCCTGGTTCGCGACCTCACCGATCAAATCGCCCAGGACGAGGCGGGCGGCGTCCAGGACGAGAACCGTCTTGCCCAACTACGCCGCCGGGCCGCGTCGTTCCTATCCTGCCGAAGCGCCGTCATGGCGGGGGACCGGCTGAACGAGGAGCAAATGCGGGGTTTGATCGACCGCATGCGACGGGAAAACATCCCCTTCACCTGCCCCCACGGACGGCCCACCTTGATGGCCATACCGCTGGGGGATCTTTACCGTAAATTCGACCGACACTAAACCAATCGGGAATGTGGCATGCATCATTCGGAATGCGGGCAAAAACAACGGGCCGGCTTGCCTTGATGTCTGGAAATCGCGAATTCCGACTTCAGAATTCCGCGTTACCGTGCTTGGTCGGCCCGACGGGCGTCGGCAAATCCGATATCGCCGTGCGTTTGGCCGCGCGTCTTCAGGCCGAAATCCTTTCTTGCGACGCTTACCAGGTCTACAAGGGACTTCCGGTCGGAACCAACCAACCCCCCCGGGAACACTTGCGGACGGTCCCGCACCATCTCATCGACGTGGCCGATCCGGACGAACCCTTTGACGCCTCCCGCTACATCGCCCTGGCGAACGAGGTCATCGCCCGCCTGCATCAGGAGGGCAAGCCGATCTTCGTGGTCGGCGGGACCGGCCTCTATGTGCGCGTTCTGCTCGGC
>CAZSKE010000073.1:8353-8574 GCA_964607325.1 uncultured bacterium
CCCGCCCAATCCTGGAGCGCCGCCGATTTCGCCTTGGAAGCTTCCGCCATCCTGGAAAAAGCCGAGAAAGAGGGACGGCGCATCCTGGTGGTGGGCGGTTCGGGGTTCTACCTCCAGGCCCTCTTGGAAGGCACGCCTCCAGGCTCCGCCCCGAAACCCGAGCAAAGACGCTTTGTGCTCGCCGAGATGGAGAGGATCGGCCCGGAAGCCTCCCACGCGTG
>CAZSKE010000074.1:0-8556 GCA_964607325.1 uncultured bacterium
CGTCGACGCGCATAAGGACTGTCCAGCCACGACCAACGAAAACGACGTCAGCGCCGTGAAGCGCGTCCAGGATCCCGTGGCGCCGAACCACCGCGCGTGCGTGTCAAGCAATCGGGACCGGCTCCGCTTTCCAGATTTCCTTGCAGTATTCCTGGATCGTCCGATCGCTCGAGAAGCGTCCCATGTTGGCCACGTTCAATACCGCCATGCGAGTCCATGTATCCGGGTTCTGGAAGGTGCGGTCCACGTGATCCTGACAATCGACATAGGATTCGAAATCCGCCATGAGAAGGTACTCGTCTCGGTTCATCAAGGAATCGAAAAGGGGCATGAACAAACCCGGATTTTCCGTGGAGAGGAAACCACTCGCGATGAGGTCCATGACGCCCTTGAGTTCAGGGGAACGTTCCACGTACGCTCGAGGATCGTAGCCCTTGCGTCGAAGCTCGACGACCTCCTCGGCCTTTAACCCGAAAATGAAGATGTTCTCCTTCCCCACCTCGTCACGGATCTCGATATTGGCGCCATCCAACGTCCCAATGGTCAGCGCTCCGTTCAACGCGAACTTCATATTGCCAGTGCCCGAAGCTTCCTTGCCCGCCGTGGAAATCTGCTCCGAAAGGTCGCTGGCGGGAATGATTTTCTCCGCCAGGGACACGCGGTAATTCGGCAAGAACAACACCGTCAATTTGCCCCTCAAGGACGGGTCCGAGTTGATGAGATCGGACAAGGCTCCGATGAACTTGATGATCAGCTTGGCCATGAAATACCCCGGAGCCGCCTTACCGCCGAAAATGACCGTGCGGGGGGTGAAAGGGGCCTTCGGATTCGCCTTGATGCGGTTGTAGAGCGCCAGAACGTGCAACGCGTTCAACAACTGGCGTTTGTACTCGTGGATGCGTTTGATCTGGACGTCAAAAATGGAGTCGAGATCCACGATCAGCCGTTTTTCCCCTCCGATCACCCGAGCCAGTCTTTCCTTGTTGGACCGCTTGATCCCCCTCCACTTTTCGAGAAAGGCCGCGTCCGTGGAGAACTTCTCGAGTTTTTTAAGCTTCGAAAGATCCGTCACCCAAGCGTCCCCGATGGCTTCGTTGATGAGATTCGACAATCCCGGGTTGGACTTCTTCAGCCAGCGCCGTTGCGTGATCCCGTTGGTTTTGTTGTTGAAACGTTCGGGGAACATCTCGTAAAAATCAGGAACCACGGAGCGTTTCAATAGCTCGGTGTGCAGTTCGGACACGCCGTTCGTGGAATGGCTTCCCAGAATGGCCAAGTGGGCCATCCGAATATGCGGATCATTGCTTTCCTCGAAAATGGACATGCGTCGGAGGCGATCCCCGTCGCCGGGATACTTCGCCGCGACATTCTTCAGGAAACGGGCGTTGAGATCCTGGATGATGACGAGATGCCTCGGCAGAAGCTTTTCAAATAGGGCCCGAGGCCATCTTTCAAGGGCCTCGGGAAGCAAGGTGTGGTTGGTGTACGCCAGCGTTCGCACCGTGATGTCCCAGGCCTTGTCCCAATCCAAGCGTTTCTCGTCCACCAGCAAACGCATGAGTTCGGCCACGGCGATGGAAGGATGCGTGTCGTTCATCTGGATCGCCGCAGCTTCCGGCAATTCCGAAAGATCCGTGTGTTCCCGGCCGAAGCGCCTGAGAATGTCCTGTAACGAGGCCGACACGAAAAAGTACTGCTGTTTCAACCGCAGTTCCCTGCCTTCGGGGCTGTTGTCGTTGGGATACAGGACCTTGGAAATACTCTCCGTCTGGGTTTTTTTGGAGGTGGCCGCGAAATAGTTACCTTTGTTGAAGTAATCCAGGTCGAATTCCTCGGTGGCACGAGCCGACCAGAGGCGGAGGTTGTTCACGGTATTGTTGCCGTAACCGGGGATCGGTGTGTCATAGGCCATGGCCAGGATGTCGTCGGAGCTTTTCCATTCCCAGGCGATGGTTCCATCCGACTTGGTGCGTTGAATACAACGTCCGCCGAACTTGATCCGAAAGGTGTACTCGGGCCGCGAAACCTCCCAGGGGTTGGTGCGGTTCAACCACTCGTCCGGCTCTTCCACTTGGTTTCCGTGGACGATTTTCTGCCGGAAGATCCCGTAATCGTAACGGATCCCATAACCGTAGGCTGGAACCTGGAGGGTCGCCAAGGAATCGAGAAAGCAAGCCGCCAAACGCCCCAACCCCCCGTTACCCAAGCCCGCGTCGGGTTCCATTTCCCGAAGCTCCTCGAGCTTCAAGCCAAGCTCTTCGAGGGCCTTGACCACATGGTCCTCTTCCCGCAGGTTGACCACGGTATTGCCGAGTGTTCGGCCCATGAGGAATTCAAGGGAAAGGTAATAAACGCGTTTGGCCTTCTTTTCGTGGTAGGCCTTCTGGGTCGCGAGCCAATTCTCCACGAGACGTTCCCAGAGGGCGTACGCCAAGCTGAGGTACCGATCGTATTCCGTGGAAGTGTCCGATTCCTTGACAAGGCGGTATTTGAGGTTCCGGACGAAGGAATCCCGGATACGTTGAGGCCCCGCCGCGGCCTCCGGCTTGCCTAAAAACACGTCCATCAGCTTAAAGTTCATCCCGAACCTCGTATTCTGCGTCGATCACTCGTTCGTTATTAGCGGCGGGCAAAACCGTTTCGGAAGTTTTCGCGCGTGTTTCCATTCGTCGGTTTGGAAGAATCGCGGAGGCCAACCCACCCACCAGAGCCAACGCGCCCAACCCGAGCGCCAACATCAAGGCAAAGGGCACTAAAACCAGGGCCAACACCAGCAGGACCGGCGCAAGCCAGCTGGGCATACGAAAAGTTTTCAGAACCACGGGCATGGTTTCGGATCGTTTCTACCCCGGCGCCGGGGTCACCGCCTTTTATTCTCGCCAAGCCGCACTTTTTATCAACCCTAATCAAGGACTTGTCGCGAGGATGTTCCTGGGGTTCCCTTGACTTGACACCGACGCCAGAGAGAACGAGAATAATCGGCGGCCCACTGCGGTGTTCGACCTTCGGGCGGGAAATTTTGAGCCACAAACCTTTAAAAGGGCGGCTTTTAATCTCCGGGGATGGGCTCCTGCGGGGGTCCGCTGAACCGGCCATGCGGCCGCCCACCTGATTTCGGTCAGGCCTCAGAAGAGTACCGTTCGAACCGGCACAGGCGGTGGCCGCTTTTTCTCAATCGGCCGTAAATGGACGCCATGGACCTGTTTGAAAACGCCGAACAAAAAAATCCCCAGCGTCCCCTCGCCTTGCGTCTTTCCCCAAGAACCCTCGAGGAATACGTAGGACAGGAACACCTCACCGGCCCCGGCCGCCTTCTCCGACGCCTTCTCGAATCCAACCGTGTTATTTCGCTTATCCTCTATGGTCCCCCCGGGACCGGCAAAACCGCCTTCGCGCGGTTGGTGGCGCGACAAACCCATGGTCGTTTCAAACCCATGAACGCCGTCACCTCGGGCGTGGCCGAAATCCGCGAGGCGCTCGAGGAAGCCACGGAAGCGAAACGGCTGTACGGCCATCCCACGGTTCTTTTTCTCGACGAGATCCACCATTTCAACAAAAGTCAGCAGGACGCGTTGCTTCCCGCCATGGAACAGGGAGTCATCCTTCTGGTGGGCGCCACCACCCAAAACCCCTATTTCTCCCTGAACCGCGCCCTTCTTTCGCGATCCCGCGTTTGCGAGCTCAAACCACTCGAGGAAAAACACCTGAGCCAAATCCTGGACCGCGCGCTTTCGGACAGCGAGCTCGGTTTAGGCTCCATGAAAATAGATTTGTCCGACGAGGCGCGTCGTTTCCTGATACGCGCCTGTTCCGGGGACGCGCGCAATCTATTGAACGCCCTTGAAGTGGGCGCCCTGACGACTTCCCCGGACGAGAGCGGCTCGATTCATTTCGATCTCGACGTGGCTCAGCAATCGATCCAAAAACGCTCCGTGGCGTATGACGCTTCCGGGGACGAGCATTACGACACCATCTCCGCCTTCATCAAAAGCGTTCGGGGATCCGATCCCGACGCCGCCTTGTACTGGCTGGCCAAAATGCTTTACGCGGGCGAGGATCCCCGCTTCATTACCCGCCGGCTTATCATTCTCGCCTCGGAGGACGTGGGTAACGCCGATCCGCAAGCCTTGTCCCTCGCGGTATCGGCGCATCAAGCGTTGGAATTCCTGGGTCTCCCGGAAGGCCGGATTCCCCTCGCCCAAGCCACCGTTTTCCTGGCCTGCGCCCCCAAAAGCAACGCGTGTTACGCCGGTTTCGAGAAAGCCCTGGAGGACGTGGAAAAAGGGAAAACCATCCCGGTCCCCGATTCGCTCAAGGACGCCCACGGGCCAGGCAACGCGTCGCTCAGCCACGGCGTGGGTTACCAGTACGCGCACGATTTCCCCAATCATTACGTCCAACAGAACTACGCCCCCGGCGCCGGACCGTATTACCTCCCGACCCAACAGGGTTATGAATCCAAGATTAAAAAGTGGCTCGATCATTTGAAATCATCCCCAACCGCTCCCCGAGCCCCCGATCAAACGTGACAAGTTACCCGCCAAGCAGGTTCTTGTCGTCCCGCATATTCTCGGCACTTTCCTGTTTTAGAAACAGGCAACTTTTTGTAAATTGAATCAACCATTTTTTTGGAGTCTCTTTTGAGCGCGCCTCCCGAACGATTGAAAGAACAAATCCGCGGCGCGATGATCAACCGTCGTTTATCCGTCTCAACCAGATCCGCGATCGCTTGCGGCGAAAAACTGTGGCCGTTCCTGCAGAAACTCCCCGGCTTGCCCAAGATCAAAACCATCGCGGCTTTCGTCTCGGCTCGCGGTGAAATCCCCGTGGAGTCCCTGTTAAAAAGCGTTCTCGCTTCCGGTCGAACGCTGGTTCTCCCTCGAGTCGTTCATAGCGAGAACCGCATGGATTTCCATCAAATGGATCGTCTTTCGGACCTTGTTCCTGGCTCCTTCGGGATACTAGAACCGAGGGCGGACATGCCGGTCGTCCAGGAAACCGCCATCCAGCTTGTTTTGATTCCCGGGGTCGCGTTCGATCCCCGGGGTGGTCGCGTGGGTTTCGGCAAGGGATTCTACGACCTAGCTCTTCCCCGGTTGAATCCCGAGGCCGTCCGCGTGGGGGTCGCTTATTCCTTTCAAGTGGTGGAAAACCTTCCTCAGATCGAAAAGGACCAGAAGATGCAATGGATCCTGACCGAAGAGGGGCTTTGGCCTTGCCGCGAATAACGCCCGGTTGCGTTCTTGTATTTGAGGCTTTTCAACGATAAAGTATGCCCGCTTTTAACCGTCGTCTCGAATCGATCACGACCCCTCCCAGAAGGCGCGCATGAACATCCTGCTCATCGGTGATATCGTCGGCAAACCGGGCCGTCACGCCGTACATCAATGCCTCAAGAAGGTCCGAGCCGAATATCAGGTCGATTTTATCGTCGCGAACGGCGAGAACCTGGCGGGCATCACAGGCCTTCAACCGGATCAATTCAAAAGCCTTCTTGATATGGGCGTCAACGTCGTCACGACGGGAAACCATGTCTGGGCCAAAAAGGAGATTCACGAGATCATCGGAAAAGACCCACGATTGCTTCGCCCACATAATTATCCGGCTGAAAACCCTGGATCCGGGGTAGGGATCTACTCTTGCAATGGCGTTCCGGTCGCCGTCGTGAATCTCATGGGCCGGGTCGGGATGAATTTCCCCTTGGATTGCCCCTTCAAGGCCGCCGACCGCGCGCTGGCCGAAATCGAGGGCCGTGCGAAAATCATCGTGGTGGACATGCACGCCGAGGCCACCAGCGAGAAACGCGCCATGGGATGGTACCTGGACGGAAGGGTTTCCTCGATGACAGGAACTCATACTCACGTCATGACCGCCGACGAGGAGATCCTGCCGCAAGGAACCGCCTATCTGACGGACATCGGTATGAGTGGATGCCTGGCCTCGGTCATCGGCGTGAAGAAGGAGATCGCTTTAAAACGTTTCCTGACCAGCGCGCCGGCGCGTTTCGAGAACGCCGAGGAAATGCCTTATGGGTTCCAAGGCGTGGTTGTCACTGTGGACGAAACATTCGGAAAAGCCTCTAAAATCGTGCGGGTCCAACTGAAGGTCGGCCCATAATCGTTTGATCGTTTATCCCCGAGCCTCGCGGAAATATTCTCATCCCGGATCCCCCATAACGCGTTTGGCGGCCTCGGCGTCGACCGCCGAAACCACCAGCCGCACCCTGCCTAATATCCCCGGCGCGACGACCTTGGAAAACTGCTCGTCCCAAACATACGCCTCGATCCCGTAGGATCCCAAAACCGCCTTTCGGTTTTCCGCCTCGAGAAGATTTCCTCGAAAAACAACCGTGGTGTCCCCTTCGTGAGTCATGGCGCCGCAGGTTTGGGTTTCGGTTTGGCGGGCCCAAGAAGC
This sequence comes from uncultured bacterium, assembly GCA_964607325.1. Taxonomy (GTDB): domain Bacteria; phylum Oederibacteriota; class Muellerivitia; order Muellerivitales; family Muellerivitaceae; genus CAZSKE01. The sequence goes on from CAZSKE010000074.1 coordinate 6,415, forward strand.
TTCAGGTTTTTCTTGGCGGTCTCCGTCGTGGGATCCACCGCCAAGGCTTGTTTGTAGTAAAAACGCGCCAGGTCCAAGTGACCCGGGGTCCGAACATAATGTTGATAGATCACGCCCAACATGGCGTTGGATTCGGCGTAATAGTACTGTTCCACCTTGGGGTCCTTCACGGTCAGGGCGGTTTTCAAGTATTTGATGGCCGTGCCGTAATTCTTGGCCTTGTAAGCCGCGATGCCATGATCGTAGAAGTAACGCATCCTGACGACCGCGGAAGCCGTGGTGGGCGGGGCCGAAGGCGGAGGGCCCACTTTCACGGGAGGAAGGGTCTCCGTGGGCGTCGGAGGCGCTTGCGATAAAGGCGTCGGAGTGCTGGTAAGCCTAGCCGCGACGGGACTCACCGCGGCGCTAAGCGATACAGGCGTGCTCGTTTCAGTGGCCATTTCCTTGAGGGTCACATCCTTGTTCTTCTTTTCCAACTTCTTCTTTTTGATGCCCGCTTCGCGTCGTTTTCCCTTGAACGGCTCGGGTCCCGTTTCAACCACCAAACCGGCGGTCACCGCCACATATTGCAGGTGATAGGGTTTTGGAAGCAGCCAATACTGGTGAACACCGAAATCCGCCGACAAACCCCGGACGATTTCGAGTCGGGTGCCCAAACCGAAAGAGTAGATGTTTTTACCAGGCCAGTGATTGCCGGTTTTCGAAAGGACATTGAAGCCACCCGTGAGCAACACATACGGGACCGTTCGGAGGGATTCCACGGGTTTGCGGGCGCGTCCGGAGAAGAAAACTCCCGCCTGACGCATGTTCGCCACGCCGGGTTGATAAAAGTGGTCGTTTTGATAGCCGAACCCGATCCCCCACACGTCGTTGGGCTGGAACTCGGAGAGGATAAAAGTGCCCCAGCCGTCGGTAAGGAGACGCGCGGTTTCGGTCGGCTTCATGGGGGAGTCGTACATCGCCTGAACTGTCAGGGACATCGGGTTGCGCATCGCCGCCAACGCGGGTCCGTGTGAAACAAGGACGAATCCGAGCGCCAACCATCCCAGGATTCTTTTCACGAGCTTCCCCCTTCTTCCATCAGTCAGGTTTATCCCCGGACACTTCCGGCAGGTACCGACGCGCCGTATCGGTTGTCGGGTCCAATCGAAGAGCCTCCAGATAATGCTGTCGAGCCAAGTTCCGGTGTTCCGGAATCTGAAGGTACTTTTGATAAATCAGGCCCAGCATGGCGTTGGCCTCGGCATAATAGTATTTCGCCGTGTAGGGATCCTTCATCTCGATCGCCCGGCTCAAATAGCGCTCCGCTTTCTCGAAATCCTTTTCTTTGAAGGCGCGAATGCCCGCTTGATAGACGTCCTTCATCTTCAGGACGCCATGCACCACGATCACCGGGGTCAGCGTGGTTTCCGGTTGAGGGGTTTCCGCGACCACCGCGGTCACGGATGGCGTTTCCGACACCGCCGCTTCCTCCTCGGCGGAGGAAGAAATCGGCGCGCCCAGACAACTGAACAGGAACGCCAGCAAAAGGATCGAAACTCGGGTCAAGGTCCTACCCCTCGGCTCGAAGTACCCCGGGAGAATGTGACGGGGTAACGGTGATTATAGCTCAACCGGGTGGCAAAACGCTCTCCAGGAGGCTTCCCCGAACTGCCTGTATGATCTTTTTCAAATGAATCCGGTGAAGGGCCGTGTTGAGGAACCACGCCTCATAGGGGGAGGGGGGGAGATAGACCCCCCGTTTGGCCATCGCCCAGAAGAATCGGCCGTAACGAGCCCCATCGCTCCGGCGAGCGTCCTCGTAATCGCGCACAGGGCCCTTCACGAAGAAAAGGGTGGCCAGACTTCCCACCCGTTGAAAGCACGCCATCGAGGGGTTGTCCGCGAGGATCCTTCGAATGCCTTCCTCCAAAAAAGCGCCGGATTCCTCCAACTGTTGGTAAACCCTCCCCTGACGGAGCGCCTTCAAGGTCGCGAGCCCGGCCGCCATCGCCAAGGGGTTTCCCGCGAGTGTGCCCGCTTGATACACCGGGCCCTCGGGCGCCACTTGCGACATCAAGTTCGCTCGACCTCCATACGCCGCCGCGGGAAGCCCGCCTCCAATAATCTTTCCCAGAGTCGTCAGGTCGGGCCGGATGCCAT
>CAZSKE010000075.1:0-8524 GCA_964607325.1 uncultured bacterium
ATATGATTTATGTGGTCGTTATTAATGTAAATTCCAACTGATATCAATTATATAAATATATTATCAGAATTTAATATTTTCTCCGAATATTTCATCTAGAGGATGGAGTGAGATGTTTTTTTTGAGCATTTCAATTTGACCAAATTTTTGATATATAATCAAAAGTATGAATATACAACCAATTAAGTGGATCACTAGGATACTGGCACTGTGTATTTTAATTTTTGTCTTACCTTTTTATTTCGGTTATGGCAATCCTTTGCCATTTGCTAAGTCTGATTACTCATTATGGGAAAATGTCGCATTAACAATGATGCCCCTTGTTTTTGTCGGGCTTGCTCTGGGGTGGAAATACCCCAAAGCTGGAGGATTTTTTACGGTGGTACCGATTGTGATAGGTTTTGCTGTCGGGCTTTTAACGGAGGCAAACCTCAGTGTTAATTTACTCGCCCCTCTTGTTCCAGGCGTTTTGTATTTGGTGGTTGGATACAATAAAAATAACAAGAGATAAGTATGAAAAAAGTAGCTAGGCTATTTTTAGCCTCACTTGCGATTTTAATTATTTTTGCCATTTTCCGATATTTTTATTCAGGCAATCCAGAGGGGATAAACTCAAGTGGTCTTGAAATAATTGCCCATCGAGGTGCGCATGTGATGTGGAAACAGGGAGGATATGATTTGGCAACAGGTTGTGAAGCAACCCATATTTATGAACCAACTAAAGAACAAACCTATGTTGAAAACACCATAGAATCAATCGGAAAGGCTTTTGAATTGGGAGCAACAATGGTTGAAATTGACATTAGGTCGAGCAAAGACAAGGTTTTAATGATAAATCATGAAGAGAATTTGGAATGTAAGACTGACGGACAGGGGAAAATTAACGATTACACGGCGGAAGAACTGAAAAAACTTGATGTAGGCTATGGGTTTACTTTTGATAATGGGAAGACTTACCCTTTCAGGGGTAAAGGTGTAGGGGAAATGCCCACCTTCCAAGAAGTTTTAGAAGAATTCCCTGACAAAAAGTTTTTAATTGACCATAAAGACAGAACCAAAGAAACAGCAGACTTGCTGATTAATCAACTAAAAGAGTTGGGATCAGAACAGAGAAAGAATATTTATTACTGGGGTTCAAAAGAAATAGGAGACTACATCCAAAAAGAAATTCCTGAAGTCAATCGTTTATTAGCAAACCGTTCAGAAATGAAATCTTGCATAGTCAAATACATTGCCAGTTTTGGCATATTGGGTTTTGGAGGAGAATGCAACGGCTTGGCTGTGGGAATGACCAAACAATATTCAAAGTATATGTGGGGTTGGCCATACAATTTTATTAAAAAGGCTCAGGAAAGCAGTAGTTCTGTTTACTTAATGGTCGATACGCTAGAGGAAATGAAGTGGGCTAGAAATCTGCCTGTCAATGGAATCATTACCGATCATATTGAGTTGGTCGGCAGAGAATATTAAAAAAACAACATTAGATTTTAAGTTGTAGAAATTGGTTAATCTCCTTATTCGTAAATTCTGGATATTCCAGCTTGCTGGCCCAATCAATTTGTCTGAAAATCCCCATCGTTCGAGGTTGTCAGATTAGATTTGAGTTTGGGTTGTGTGTTGACAGTAATATGGTTTAGGTCTATAATGAATAGGTATTCAATATGAATATTATGAAAGGAGGTGAATTATATGCCAAAATTTGATGGAACAGGCCCACAAGGAATGGGTCCAAGAACAGGAAAAGGTTTCGGCCCTTGTGGGTTCGGTATGGGATGGGGTCGTTTCGGTCGTGGTAGAGGTTTGGGAAGATACTTTGGATGTAACCAACCACAATCTAAGGAAGAGAAGTTAGAAGCTCTTTCTGATTACAAAAAAGCTCTTGAAGAAGAGCTTGAAGATATTAAAAAGGAAGAAGCTGAATTAGCTTAAATCTTTTTAAATAACCTTTCCCGATCTGTTAAAATGAATTAACGGATCGGAGGGGAGAAATAATTATGTCAAGAACAAAGATGAAGCGTTGTGTTTGTTTTAATCCTGGGGTTACTTATTTCAAACCCCAAGGAATTCCTTTGTATATGCTTGAGGAAATTGTTTTGATGCCTGATGAAGTTGAGGCATTAAAACTTTATGAGGTTGATGGTTTGGAACAGATAGAAGCTGCTGAAAAGATGAAGATTTCTCAACCAACATTTGCTAGAATTCTTGATAGCGCTAATAAAAAAGTTGCGGAAGCTTTGATAAGAGGAAAAGCAATACGGATGGAAAGATAATTATTTGGATATCTGATTTAAGATATCTTGCTTAATCTTTTCGTTAAACCCACTGTAAGCCTTGTCTTTTAAAAATATGATCGGATAATATCCAAAACTTTCAGATACACCCTCACTTTTTTGAGAATCAACTTTGTAACTTGTTAGTTGAGAGCTAAAGTCGGCATCTGTTACTAGATGTTCTTCAATGGGGTAATTTATTGTTTTTATAAATTCTAAAAATTCTAAACACATTGAACCTTGTCCATTATGAAAAACTACTAATTTGTTTTGAGTGTCGACTTGTTTACCACTACTATTGTCTGTTTCTTGATTTGTTCCCAAATCTTCAACTTTACAAGGATTAATAACTTTGTTGGTTTCATCGTAAGAGATAATAGGTCTGATTTTTTCTGGTGTATAAGGTGCATTTTTATTTATGGGCACTTGCCAATCAGGGAGTACCCAATCTGATTCAGCCATAAAATCATCAAGTCTATTCCATCTAATCTTGTCAGTTGTACTGTCCCAAAAATTAATCCACATGTTCATCCATGGCTCAAGATATCCACCAATGTTGGTATGTGTGACTGGAGTTACTTTGTTATATGGGCCGTAGGTTGCTTTCTCTTTTTCAGTTGAAGGTTGAATTGCCCATATAAGTTCTCTTAACATATCTTCAGGCTTGCCAGACCTTTCAAAGAACGAATAGTCACAAAGAGAACCATATTTGAACTTGACATTTGATATATTTGAGACAGACAAAATTTTGGCTTTATAGCCTTCAACTAGGTAAACAGTTGCTTTGGTGTCAGTTGTTCCTCTTGCTGTCACATATGGAATATTTAATTCATCTGCGACTTTTAAAGTAGTCAAGTCAGATGCCATATAAGTTGAGGAAATAATTTTGACAGGTTTATCGGTACACGCTTCAACTCTTTCTTTTGCATCTGAGATTAGTGTTTTTTGTTGGTCATACGGCATATCCCAAAGAACACCATCAATTGATGCCATAACTTCCATATCGTGTTCCAAAAGTTTATTGACTGTATCGCAATTTTTTTCGATAAAATCTGCAGAGATATGTAAAATTCCTGGAATATTTCTTTTGTGTAGCTCATTAACAAAATTAACAAGGCCAATAGTGTCTTTATATTCAATTAGAATCATCATTCCCTCAATTTTTTCTTGTGCCACTTCTACAATTTTGTTATTGTCAGATCTTATATTGATATATCTTATTAAATAGAAAAGACCTAGGCCTAATGTAACTAAAAACAATATAACTATTGCCATTAGAAAAAAAGTCTTTTTCCTTATTTTGGAAAGATCTTCTTTGAAGTTCTCTGTATTAGGTTTGTATTCAGGCAGGTTTTCCATAATTATTTATGTGAATACGTATCCATTATGTTTTTATTAATACCATTTGTCAACCATATATCATATTCTAAGTTGCATTTTTATCGATAAAAATGGTTTAGTGGTAGTATGATAAAATGTAAATAAGTTGCATTAATATAAAGTAATACAATATGAATTACGAATTAACCCTTTCAAGTTTGCAAGATAAAGGAGCTAGAATTACAAGGTTTCGAAAAGAAATTGTTAAAATATTTTCAAGTTTCTCAGTTCCATTTTCGGTAAATCAGTTAAGTGAATATCTTTCAAAGAAAAAAATTATGGTTGATAGGGCTACTATATATAGAGAAGTAAAATATTTACTAAGAAATGGATATATTATCGAGGTCTATATTTATCCCAATGAGATTTGTTATGAATCTTCAGAATACAAGCATCATCATCATTTGGTCTGTAATAAGTGTGGCAAAATTGATAATGTAACCAATTGTATTGATAGTGAATTGGAAGAAAGGATTTATAAAAAAAGGGGTTTTAAGGTCAAAAAACATATACTTGAATTTTATGGTACTTGTGCCAAATGCTTAAAAACATAGTTTGATAATTTTTAAAAAAATGAAAAAAAGTTTAAAAGGTTTATTTATTCTATGTATGTTTTTTGTGTTTTCTATGTTTTTTACATCGATAGCTACGGCTCAAGAGGATGTGCTAATTGATCGTGCTAATTTTGAACAATCAGTTGGATCTGAATACAAAGAAGAAACACTTGAGGGTAAGGTGATTCTGGTTTTGGATGAGAAAAAAGTTGCAAAAGAGGATGGTAAAGATCCCCAACTTTATCAAAAATTAAAGATTTTAGTAACAAAGGGATCTTTAGTGGGTAGTGAGATTACTGTTGAGAGTGGTAATGTTTCTTCAGTTAATACTCCTAAGTATACGGTTAATGACAAGGTTATTGTTTCATATTCAAAAGATTTTGAGGGGAAAGATACTTTTTATATAACTGATTTTATAAGGCGTGAGTCTTTACTGTGGTTGTTTTTGATTTTTGTGGTTTTGACTGTGGTAATTGCAAGATGGAGAGGTTTACTTTCCCTTTTGGGAATGGGGATCTCTTTTCTAATAATATTTTTACTTATTCTTCCAAGAATCTTATCAGGAGGGGATCCTGTTGAAACTGCAATATTGGGGTCACTTCTTATAATTCCTGTCACATTTTTCCTATCTCATGGCTTTAATAAAAAAACTGGGGTTGCAATTGCAGGGACTTTGGTTGCACTCATAATTACAGGAATCTTGGCAAGTGTCTTTGTTGATTTATCGAAATTATCTGGATTTGCCTCGGAAGAAGCTGGTTTTTTACTAACTGTAAAAGGAGGCATTGTTAACATCAAAGGACTACTTCTTGCCGGAATTATTATTGGTGTACTTGGAGTGTTGGATGATATTACAATTTCTCAATCAGCCATTGTTTTTCAATTAAAAGAAGCTAATGAAAAACTTAAGTTTAGTGAACTATACAAAAGAGCAATGAATGTTGGGAGGGACCATATTTCTTCAATGGTTAATACTCTCATACTTGTTTATACTGGTGCGGCATTACCACTTCTTCTTCTTTTTATAAACAATCCCCATCCTTTTTCTGAAATAATTAACTATGAAATAGTGGCCGATGAAGTAGTGAGAACTTTAGTGGGGAGTATTGGCCTTGTATTGGCAGTTCCAATTACAACTATATTGGCAGTAATTGTGGCAGAGGGCAAATCAAAATAATTAATATGAAAGTAATTAAAATTGGTGCAGTTTGGTGTAATGGTTGTCTTGTTATGCGTCCAAGATGGGTGGAAATTGAAAAAGAAAACCCATGGCTTGTAACAGAGTATCTTGATTTTGATAATGACAGGGATCAGCTTGAAAAATATAAAGTTGAAAGCGGGAAGCTTCCCGTGTTTCTGTTTTTAGACAAAAAGGGTACGGAAATACTACGGGTTTCTGGTGAGATTGAAAAGAAAGATTTGATTGAGATAATTAATAAAAATAAAAATTTGTAATAAGAAAATATAAATGTTTAAAAAAATAGTAGCAATCATTATCTCCGCTTTGTTTATCTTTGTAACTCCAGGATTGGTTACTGCTCAAGAGAGTGAGGTTAATTTATATTTTTTCTGGTCTAAGTCTTGTCCACATTGTGCTAAGGAAAAAGAATTTATAGATACAATTTCTCATAAATACCCCAACTTGATAATTCATGATTATGAGGTGGGTTTGGTGGAGAACACGATTTTACTTCAAGAGATTGGTGAAAAAATGAAAATTGAAACAGGTGGGGTGCCTATCACAATAGTTAATGGTTCGTACTTTGTGGGATATTTGGACGATGAAACAACAGGGAAAACTTTAATTGAATTAATTGAAGAAACGGGTAAGAATGGGGATTTAGATCCTGTTGGGAAAATTGTTAATCCTGAGAGTGTTAATGGTGGTGATATAGAAACTGCAAATGTAGAGTCCAAAACACCTTTACCAGTTTCAACGGTTCTTCCGTCTTCTGAAGTTGAAGAAGGTAAAAATGTTAAAAGTATTCCTGAACAGATAAAGGTTCCAATATTTGGCACAATTGATACTAAGAGTGTTTCACTTCCAGTTTTAACAATAATAATTGCTGCAATGGATGGCTTTAATCCTTGTGCTATGTGGACACTACTTTTTTTGATTAGTCTTCTTTTGGGGATGAGGAATAGAAGAAGAATGTTTATTTTGGGAAGTGCATTCATTGTTTCGTCTGCATTTGTTTATTTCCTTTTCCTCTCAGCTTGGCTTAATCTCTTTTTGTTTCTTGGTTATGTCACTTGGGTTAGGATTATTGTTGGGATACTAGCAAGTGTGGCGGGTATTTATTATCTACGGGATTATTTCAAAAACAAGTCAGGTGGTTGTAGTGTTATGGGAGATACAAAGAGACAAAAGATTTTTGAGAAGATTAGAAATATCACACAAAGGAAAGAATTTTTGATTGCTTTGGGTGGAATAATTATCCTGGCCTTTGCGGTTAACTTGGTTGAGCTTGTTTGTTCTGCTGGGCTTCCTGCAATTTATACTCAAATATTGAGTTTGTCACACTTAAATACCTGGCAATACTATGGATATCTACTACTATATATCCTTATTTTTATGTTGGACGATCTATTTATTTTCTTTACTGCAATGATTACACTTCAAGCAACAGGTATTCAAAGTAAATATTCCCGTTTCTCTCATCTTGTGGGTGGAATTTTGATGTTTATTATTGGTTTACTTCTTCTTTTCAAGCCTGAGTGGCTTATGTTTGGATAAAAAACTTATATTGAATGTTTCACTTCTAAGGTGAAATAGCCTGCCACTTACTACACCTATCTATTACAATTCACAATGTAAATCGTAATGTTTCACAATACATATCCTTATTTACAGTTTTCAGACTTTGTATATCCTGCTTTTTTTGCTTCTTTTTCTGTACAAAACCATTCTTCTCCTTTATATTTTTCTATAACAGTTAGGGTATATCTGCCACAGTCGGGCATTGTGTATTCTTTTGCGTTTGTACCATGGATAATATTTCCTTTAATATCACAACCTTTTTTGGTGGGTTCTGTTTGATAGCATTCGGGGGAAAAAATACCAAGTCTTTCTTCACGGGCAAAGTCGTTTGCTTCTCCTAATATTTTTAATTGTTTAGTGTTGTCCCAGAGGTGGAGTGCAAAGCCGTTTTTTATCATGTATTCGTTTATGTTTTCATTATTCCAATAGACAATTGCCATAACTCTACCGTATCTGTCTGTTTTTAGTTCTTTTAAAATTACTGTTTTACCTTGGATCTTTTTTGAGAGAGCTTCTTTTGCTTCTTTGCCCATGCAGTAGTTTATGTCTGGGGCGTCAAGGGAAAGAAGTCTTATTGTTTGGTCATTTGCTATCTTAAAAGAGTCTCCATCAATCACTGCTACTACTTTTTCTCCTGGATTTATTACCCTTTTGGTTACACCGATAGACCCTGCAACAAGAAGTATTACCCCAGCAGCTACTGTTGCTAGTTTGTGTTTGATTGTGGTTTTTTTCTTTTTGGAAGTTTTTGTCACTCTAGATTTAGTATAAACCTTTTTGGAAGGGTTCAATTTTAATTTGCTGCGGGACTTGGATTTGAACCAAGATTGATGGATTCAGAGTCCATATGCCTACCATTAGCAGATCCCGCAATGTAGCAAGCGTATTATACCATTCCCAGCCTGTAATTTTAGTTCGGTTTATCATCGGTATTAGTGGTACACTGAAAAAGTAGAAAGGAGAAACATAATATGAAAGGTACAGTTAAAACAAAAACAGATAGAGGATTTGGATTTATTTCACGCGATGGTGAAGTAAAAGATCTTTTTTTTCATTCTAAAGATTTAGTTGGTGTTGAATTTGACGCACTTCAAGTTGGAGCAATCGTTACATTCGATGTTGTGGATGGTGAAAAAGGCCCAAGCGCAAAGAACGTAAAGCTTGCTGAATAAAATGTATTGGGTTTACATTCTTCAATGTATTGATGGGAGTTTCTATACTGGCTCAACAAATGATGTAGAAAAACGCCTTAAGACTCATTTTGCTGGGCTTGGGGCAAAATATACAAAAAGCCACAAACCTGTGAAGTTGGTATATCAGGAAAATTTTGATACAAAGTCTTTAGCTTTGAAAAAAGAGGCTGAAATGAAGAGATTGTCCAGAAAAGAGAAAGAGGTTTTAGTTAAATATTTTAGGGATGAAAAGAAATGCTCCAACAACTGTAGCTGCGATTGAGGCAACAAGTACCGCTCCAGCTGAAACATCTTTTGCTATTTTTGCTTTCTCCTGAATCTCTGGGCTTATCATATCAACCATTGATTCAACTGCTGTGTTGATTA
>CAZSKE010000076.1:0-3138 GCA_964607325.1 uncultured bacterium
TGACCGCGTCTTGGGCGCTGGAGCGGGACGCGGCTGTTGTGGGATGGCGTTTGACGATCATCTCCGGCTACCGTCCGTTCGAGTCCCAACGGAGGGTTTGGAACCGGCAATATGAGTCGGCGCGTTGGGTCGGAAGCCGCGGGCCGGTTTCCTGGATCCAGCAAACGATGAAATACATTTCCGTGCCCGGGTTCTCCCGGCATCATTGGGGCACCGACCTGGATCTGGGGGAGATGAGTTTGCGCAAAGCGGAGCTCCCGAAAGGCGTCCAGGAAAATAAAATGAGGGAATTCTACGATTGGCTCGAGGTGAACGCGCCGCGTTACGGATTCTGTCGTGTTTATCGGGGTGGGGCCGGCTCGATCCAGGATGAGCCCTGGCATTGGTCGTACGTGAGATTAGCCGCCGTTTACGACCGCGATTTCCACCGGATAAGCGATTTTTCGGTCTTGAAGGGCCGAGGCGTGGCCGGGTGGGATTGGTTGTCCGAGAACTTCGCCGAGGTAAAACGCCTCCAGGTGGATTCCGTTCAGTCGGAATGCCAGGTCATCACGGATCCGAGCGTTGACGTGGAGGATTGACTTGAAGTCTTGTCGGGCCCTAGCATGGGGCGTAACGACTTGTCGAGCCCTGTTCGCGGTTTTTTTGAGGCATCCCGGGAGGCCGTCATGAGAGAAAAAGTCGAGGCTGTTTTGAATCAACTCCGACCCATGTTGCAGGCCGATGGGGGGGATATTGAGCTCGTGGGTATCACGGAGGATAACGTGGTACAGGTTCGGCTCCAGGGCGCTTGCCACTGTTGCCCTTCCTCCCTCGTGACCCTCAAACAAGGCGTGGAAAGGCTTGTTCGCGAACATGTGCCCGAAGTGAAGGAAGTCGTGGCCGTTTGAGTTCCGATCGCGGCGCGCGGGCTTTTCCGGACGCTTGTTTCGATTTTCCGGCCACGGGAAATTATCACGCTTTTTTTCGTTGGCGCCATAGTTGCCACTCGAGGTTTGTTCGCATATACTGACGTCACTTTTCTTCGCCCACCCACGCCCATTTCGGGGCGTTGTCTTTTTTTACCGTTTTCAAAACTTCCCTTGTCACCCATGGCCCGTTTCCCATCGAAACCGGGTCGGGGTGAGGTCTTTCTTTAAAAAGGCCATGTTCCCCCAGGGTTGGGGGGGCGTGGGGGGGACGCCTACCACCCGTGAGAAGTTGTTCGAGTGGGCGGGGGGTGAAACGGGGAGTTCGACGCTGTGGCAACGCTGGAAACCCGCGCCCACCAAGGCTCAAGGGATCTTCGTTGATGGAGGTTTTCCGTGATCGCCCGCTACACGCTCCCTGAAATGGGGTCGTTGTGGAACGAGGAAGCCAAATTCGACGCTTGGTTGCGCGTGGAGGTCGCCGCTTGTGAAGCTTGGACTCGTTTGGGCCGGATCCCGAAGAAGGACATGGGGATCATCCGCCGGAGGGCGAAATTTTCCCTCAAGCGTATCGAGGCCATCGAGCGTACCACCAACCACGACCTCATCGCCTTCTTGACCAGTGTCTCGGAGTTCGTGGGTCCTTCCTCGCGATACATCCACCTGGGAATGACCTCCACCGATGTGGTGGACACCGCCCAGTCCCTCCAGTTGTCCGCCTCGTGCGACTTGATCCGAAAACAACTGGAAGGGTTTCGTTCGATCCTCAAAAGACTGGCTCGCCGTTATCGCCACTCGCTCATGATGGGTCGCACCCATGGGGTGCACGCGGAGCCGGTCACCTTCGGCCTTAAAATGGCCCTTTGGCATGACGAGATCGGGCGTCAGGTGGAGCGTCTCGCGCTCGCGAAGCGTCATGTGGCGGTGGGCAAGATCTCCGGGGCGGTGGGCACTTTCGCCCATATCGACCCGCGGGTCGAGACCATGGTCTGCAAGCGTTTGGGGCTCAAGCCGGCCCCCGTCTCCACGCAGACTCTTCAACGCGACCGCTTGGCGTTCTTCTTGTCGGTCCTCGAGGGGATCGGCAATTCCCTCGAGAAGTTCTCCACCGAAATACGCAACCTGCAACGCACGGAAATACTGGAGGCCGAGGAATTCTTCGCCAAGGGGCAAAAAGGCTCGTCGGCCATGCCTCACAAACGCAACCCGCTCACTTGCGAACGCGTGGCGGGTTTGTCGCGCGTCATGCGGGGCTACGCCCTCGCGGCACAAGAAAACGTCGCGCTTTGGCACGAACGGGACATCACCCATTCGGGCGCGGAGCGCGTCATCCTCCCCGACGCTTGCATCCTCCTGCATTACATGCTCGATAGATTCATCGGTATCATGGACCGTTTGAACGTATACCCGAAACGCATGCTTCAGAACATGGAGCTGACCCGCGGCCTGCTTTTTTCCCAACGCGTGCTGTTGGCTCTGGTGGGTTCCGGGATCACCCGGGAAAGCGCCTACGTGATTGTTCAACGAAACGCCATGCGGGCGTGGAACGAGGGTTTGGACTTTCGGAATCTGCTCCGCCAGGACACCGAGGTCCGGGGAAAACTGAACCCCCGTGACCTCGAGAAGTGTTTCGACGTGAAGGTGCACTTGAGGAATGTTGACTATATCCTTCGTCGCGCGGGAGTGCTTTGAAGTCGTCGTCCGCCCCGGCGGTTGACGGTCGGCGGCGGAAGACGAAAAACCACTACGGCTGAAAGCGGAGAAAACGATGGGTTGGCATGCGAACGTTTACGTCACGTTGAAACCGTCCGTTTTGGACCCCCAGGGGGCCACGGTGCAACGCGCTCTCGCCCAAATGGGGTATCCGGAGGTTTCCTCGGTTCGAATGGGGAAATTCACCGAAATCGAGATGTCTGGCGCCCTTTCCGAGGAAGAAGCGAAAAAGAGGATCGATGAGATCTGCGACAAGCTTCTGGCCAATCCCAACATCGAGTCGTATCGATTCACCCTGGACAAGAAGTAAAAGAGGCTCCACATGAGATTCTCCGTGACGGTATTCCCCGGGTCCAATTGCGACCACGATTGCGAATTCGTGGTTCGCGAGACCCTGGGGCAACCCGTGGAAATGGTTTGGCACAAGGAAACCGACCTTCGGAAACCCGATTGCGTCGTGATCCCCGGGGGGTTTTCCTACGGGGATTACTTGAGATGCGGCGCTATCGCGCGTTTC
>CAZSKE010000076.1:3148-8495 GCA_964607325.1 uncultured bacterium
GCCCTGTCATGAAGTCGGTGGCTGAATTCGCGGCCGCCGGGGGATTGGTCATCGGCATCTGCAACGGATTCCAGATCCTTTGCGAGGCCGGGTTGCTTCCGGGAGCCCTTCTCCGCAACAAAACTCTTTCCTTCATCTGCCAGAGCGTTTATTTGCGCGTCGAAAACGCTCGCACGCCTTTCACGAACGCCTGCGCGCCCGGGCAAACGCTCAAAATTCCCATCGCCCACGGGGAAGGGAACTACTTCATCGATCCAGAAGGCTACCAACGTCTGATGGACCACGATCAAGTAGTGGTGCGGTACTGCTCGCCGGAGGGAAATCTCTCGTCGCAACACAATCCCAACGGCTCTTTGGACCATATCGCGGGTGTCTGCAACAAGAAACAAAACGTCTTCGGCCTGATGCCGCATCCCGACCGTTCCGGAGAATCCTCCTTGGGTTCCTCCGACGGCGTTTTGATCTGGAAATCGATCCTCAACACCCTGGCGGCCGCCCGATGAAACACAGGAATCCCGCGAAAACCGACGCGCATGAATATCCATTCGAGGTGCGGGCATGACAAACTCGACGCCTCCCGTCACGCCGAAAATGGTGGCCGAACACGGGCTTAAGCCGGAGGAATACCAGAAAATCCGCGAGATCCTCGGCCGGGACCCGAATCTGAACGAGCTGGGCGTGTATTCGGTCATGTGGTCCGAGCATTGCGGCTACAAGCATTCCCGATCCCTGTTGAAAACCCTTCCCACGCAAGGCGCCACGGTTCTTCAAGGCCCCGGTGAAAACGCGGGTATCCTCGATATCGGGGAGGGTTGGGCCGTGGCGTTCAAGGTGGAAAGCCACAATCATCCCTCGGCCATCGAGCCCTATCAAGGCGCGGCTACCGGCGTGGGAGGCATCCTCCGCGACATTTTCACCATGGGCGCGCGACCCGTGGCCTCCTTGAACTCTCTCCGGTTCGGTTCCCTGGACGACCCCAAGGTCAAGCGCCTTTTCGCGGGTGTCGTGAAGGGCATCGCGGATTACGGAAACTGCATGGGGATCCCGACGGTGGCTGGCGAGGTGGTTTTTGACGACCCCTACAGCGATAACTGCTTGGTCAACGCCATGGCCGTCGGTCTCTGCAAGCACGAACAGATCATCCGCGGACGCGCCTCGGGTGAGGGAAACGCTGTCGTTTACATTGGTTCCACCACGGGGCGCGACGGCATTCATGGCGCCACCTTCGCCTCCACCGAGATCACGGAGGAGACCTCCGAAAAGCGTAGCGCCGTCCAGGTGGCGGATCCGTTCATGGAAAAACTGCTCATGGAAGCCACCTTGGAACTCATTCAAAAGGAGCTCTTGGTCGGGATCCAGGATATGGGCGCGGCCGGGCTGACCTGCTCCACTTGCGAGATGGCCAGCCGGGGAGGGGCGGGCATTGAGATCGATGTGTCGAAAGTGCCCCAGCGTGAAAAGGGCATGTCCCCCTACGAGATCCTCCTCTCGGAATCCCATGAGCGCATGCTCCTAGTCGCCAAACCGGGATGCGAGAAACAAGTCCATGAAGTCCTTGAGAAATGGGACTTGCACGCCGCCACCATCGGAAAAGTCACCAACACCGGGAAAATGGTGGTCAAGGAAGCGGGAAACATCGTGGTGGAGGTCCCGGCGGAATCCCTCACCGACGCCCCGATGTACCAGCCGTCCAAGAGCGAACCGGCCTCTTATCGCCGCCACCGATCGTTTGACGAGGCTTCCATTCCGATTCCCGCCTCTTCGTCGGAGATCCTGCTTCGACTGCTCGGCGATCCCACGATCGCCTCCAAACGTTGGGTGTATCACCAGTACGACCATATGGTGCGCACGAACACCCTCATCCGGCCCGGTTCCGACGCGGCCGTTCTCCGCGTGAAAGGGACCCGCCGGGGTTTGGCCATGACCATCGATTGCATCGGCGCGCTTTGCGCCTTGGACCCCTTCGAGGGCATCAAGAACGCCGTGTGCGAGGCCGCGCGCAATATTTCCTGCTCGGGGGCAAAGCCCATCGGGATCACCAACTGCTTGAACTTCGGGAATCCGGAGAAACCGGAAGTGTATTGGTTCTTCGAACGCGTGATCGCCGGCCTCTCGGAATCGGCGCGGGCGCTGGGAGTGCCGATCACCGGAGGCAACGTCTCTTTCTACAACGAGGGGTTCGGTGGCGCGGTGGACCCGACCCCCGTGATCGGCATGATGGGATTATTCGAGGACGTGGAGAAACGAGCCACGCAATGGTTCAAGGCGGAAGGCGACGCGGTCTTCCTTTTGGGCGAGGTGGGGAACTCCATCGGCGCCAGCCGATATCTTCATCTGACGCGCGGCTTGAAAACCGGGGTGGTTTCCCCGGTGGATCTCAAACGGGAAATGGCGATTCAAGCGTGCGTCCGCGATCTCATCGGGAAGGGTGTCGCGAAAAGCGCGCATGATTGCTCCGACGGCGGATTCGCGGTGGCGCTCGCCGAATGCTGTTTCACGGGTCAGACCCACGAGGAAAAACCGTTTGGCGCGACGATTTCCCTCCCGGGGGACGGCCGTGTCGACGGAAGGCTTTTCGGCGAATCCCCCTCCCGCGTGATCGTGTCCTGCTCCCCGGGAGACGTCGCTTCCTTGGAGAAAACGGCACGCGCCGTGGGAGTGGCGGTTTCCCGGTTGGGCGTTGTCGGCGGAGATCGGATCAAGATCACTGGGTGTCTGGATTTGCCGGTTCAAGAAGCCGCGGACGCCTTTTTCACGGCCATTGAAAAGCGAATGACGTAGTCGTCGCGTGGAAAAAACGCGCCGAACCGCCTGTCGTCTGTTTCCGGTTTTCGAGTTTGTGATGAGGGGCCGACAGCTGGCGAAGGATCGCTTGCTTGTCGAGAATAAGGAGGGGTCGCGTGGAGGATTGGACCGAGGACGAAAGTCGCGCGAATGCGTTCCTGATGGAAGATAAGCCCCACGATCATTGCGGGGTTTTCGGCGTCTGGGGACACCCCGAGGCCGCGAAGATTACGTACCTTGGCATCCACGCCCTTCAGCATCGCGGCCAGGAATCGGCTGGCATCAGCACCTTTTTCGAGAACCACATCCACACCCATAAACGCATGGGGCTTGTGGCCGATATTTACGACCAGATGGTCCTCGACTCGTTGCCCGGCACTTCGGCCATCGGCCATGTGCGCTATTCCACCGCGGGAAGCTCTCAACTGCGCAACGCGCAACCCATTTCCGTCGAGTATTCGCGCGGACCGTTGGCGATCGCCCACAACGGCAATCTGGTGAACGCTCGTCGCATCAAGGACGAGTTGGAAGCGCACGGCTCCATTTTCCTCACAACGGTGGATTCCGAGGTCATCGTGCATCTCATGGCCAAAGCCATCCACGCCGACAACATGGAACAGGCCCTCATCAAGGCCTTGCGGGAAGTGCGCGGGGCGTATTCCTTGGTGTTGTTGACGGACCAGGGTGTGGTGGCCGTGCGAGATCCCAACGGTATCCGTCCCTTGTGCCTGGGGCGGTTGGGCGATAGTTGAGTGGTGGCCAGCGAAACCTGCGCCTTCGACATCATCGACGCTAAATACGTGCGGGACGTGGAGCCGGGCGAGATCCTGATCATCAACGAGAAAGGCGTCAAGTCCCTCAAGCCGTTCAAAACGGCTTCGCCTGCCCAATGCATCTTCGAGTACATCTACTTCGCCAGGCCGGATTCGAGAATCTATAACACCAGCGTCCAGAAAGTCCGCAAACGGTTGGGGCATCTGCTGGCGGTGGAACACCCGGTGTCGGCCGACCTTGTGGTGCCCGTGCCCGATTCCTCCAACATGGCGGCCACCGGCTACGCGGAGGAGTCCAAGATTCCCTATGAACTGGGGCTGATTCGCAACCACTATGTCGGGCGAACGTTCATCGAACCGGACCAATCCATCCGGGACTTCGGAGCCCGGCTCAAGTACAATCCGGTGCGAGAGTCCCTTGAGGGCAAACGCGTGATCCTCGTCGACGATTCCATTGTGCGTGGCACCACGATGCGGAAGATCGTCAAGATGATGCGCACCGCGGGCGCGAAGGAAATACACCTCCGCATCACCTCGCCCCCCATTATTTCGCCTTGCTTTTACGGCATGGATTTCCCCAACCGGAAAGATCTCATCGCGGCCACCCACACCACCGAGGAAATCGTCAAATACTTGCGAGTGGACAGTCTGGCGTACCTTTCTTTGGAAAGCCTCGTGAAGGCCGTGGAAGGCACCCCGGAAGGTCATTGCATGGCTTGTTTCAACAGCAAATACCCGGTGACTTTTGACGAGGAAATCGAAAAACACCGCCTGGAACCGAAGTGTTGAGGGTTGACGTCCCGTCCACGGGAAAACACGCCGGCCTTTTCTTGAGGAACCATCGCGACATCGCGCCGAAGGGGTTTTCGTGAAATCCAAACAAGTGACCTACGCGGATTCCGGTGTCGACATTGAGAAGGGGAACGAGTCCGTCCGTCGCATCAAGGGACTTGTGAAAAAGACCTTCAACAAGTCCGTCTTGTCCGACCTAGGCCTTTTCGGGGGATTGTTCGAGTTCGACGCGAAAAAATGGAAAAAGCCCGTTCTCGTCAGTTCCACCGATGGGGTGGGCACCAAGACCCAGATCGGCGTGGCGATGAAACGCTACGCGGGGCTGGGCCACGACATGGTGGGGCACTCCATCGACGATATCCTGGTGCAAGGAGCCCAGCCTCTTTTCTTCCTGGATTATCTGGCCGCCGGTAAACTCGATGTTTCCGTGGTCGAGGAAATCGTGGGCGGGATGGCCGACGAATGCGTCAAGAACGGGGTGGTGTTGATCGGCGGGGAAACCGCCGAAATGCCCTCGGTGTACCGGGAAGGGGACTACGACATCGCCGGAACCATCGTGGGGGTGGTGGAGAAAAGCCGCGTCATCCGCGGTGACAAGGTCAAGCCGGGGGATGTGGTCATCGGCTTGCCGTCGGTTTCCCTTCACACCAACGGGTTTTCCCTCGCGCGAAAACTGGTCACGGACGTCTGCGGCTTGAAGTACACCGACATCGTGCCCGAAGTGGATCCCCGGCGTTCCATCGGCGAGGTGCTATTGACCCCCCATAAGAGCTATTTCTCGGAAGTGTACCCCCTCCTGGGCAAGGTGGAAATCAAGGCCATGGCGCACATCACGGGCGGCGGGTTGATTGACAATCCGCCCCGCGTCCTTCCGGAAGGATGCCGGATTCGTTTCGTCAAAGGCAGTTGGAAGAATCTCCCGATCTGCGAGTGGATCGTGCGAAAGGCCCGGTTGTCCGAATACGAGGCTTACCATTCCATCAACATGGGTCTCGGAA